>JBLNEU010000224.1:0-3213 GCA_050263015.1 Deltaproteobacteria bacterium
CGGAACCCGCACGCGCTCGACGTGGCGTGGACGGGGAAGAAGGCGAACTACGTCTCGCCCCGGGGCAACTACGGGGAGACGGGTCACTCCGAACTCGCGATGCACACGGGCGGCGCGGGCAAGGCCGTGGTCCGCTTCGCGCTCTGGAAGCGCCCGGCGAAGGGCTGGAGCGGCCCCGCCGACGCCGTGCAATGGGCGCAGGTCGAGTACCCCGACGGAAAGATCCTTGACGGGACCCCTCACGAGGTCCTTCCCCCGGCGGTCCTTCGGATCATCGGGCGTGGGAACTACGGCTCGTCGCGGATGCCGCGCCGCAAGGAGAAGCTCGCGCTGTGGGCGCTCTCGAAGGGCGTGGCGGCGAACCGGGGAGCCCGCAGGAACCCGGCGAAGAAGTCCGTGCGCCGCAACCTCCCCGAGACGCACCCGATCTTCAAGGCGAGCTACGCGGTCCACAAGTTCATGAGCAGCCTCGACAACCTGCACCTTCGCCTCTGGAGGGACGTCCCTCTCGCGGCGATCTACCACGGCGGGAGCGCCGCGAAGAGGGCCTTCGCCGCGTCCGTCGCGACCGTCCAGGGCCGGATGAGGGACTTGGGGTACAGGCTCTTGGAGATCGGGTTCATGAGGGGTCGCAAGAGCCTCATGAAAGCCCCGCTCCGCGCCATCGCCGGGGCGTTCGGCCTGATGGAAGAACTTCGGTCGGACTTCTAGGGTGAGCAAGATGGATGGACTCGGGTACATCGAGGGCTACGACATCGTGACCCGCCAGCCCGTGAGGATTCCCCTCGCGGACGCGGAGCCGGTCCCGACGTCGAAGGTCGGGGTCCCGCTTCGCCCGGAGCGCGTGCGCGTCTCGACGTCGCTCGTGAAGGACACGCGGAACGGTCGGATCTACCTCGACCCGTTCAAGCGGTTCGCCAAGCCCTACTGGTTGGGCACCGAGCCCAAGACGATCACGCTCACGCCCGCGACGGGCAACTTCAGGAGCGTGCCCGTCGTCATGCCCATCGACCGCCAGGGCCCCGTCGAGATCGACTACAGCTACTTCAAGAGCACGGGCGACTTCGCCATCACGATCTTCGACCCCGATGGTCGCCCGATGCTCATGAACCGCGAGATCCACATTCGGACTATCGCCTCGGGTTTCGATACGCTTGGCCTGGGAGCCCCGGCGGGCCGTCCCTTCATCTGGCCCGAGCCGTGGTTCCTCAACACGGGCGAAGGGCGGCGCAACTTCCAAGTCGGGTTCCTGAACCTGACGAACGTGGACAACGACATCCGGTTCTCGCTCCACGGGCGGCGCTTCTACTATCAGTCGAGCCCGGTGGACGTGCGGGAGCGGTACGAGAAGTATTACAAGGGGCGGGCGCTCTCGACCCCCTTCTTCTACACCACCGATCAGGAGGTCCGCATTCCGGCGGGCACCCCGGCGGGCACGGTGCTGGACTTCTTCGTCCGCATCCGCGACGACTCGGACGCGCTCTTCTACAAGTTCACGTCCGCGCACAACTTCCCCTACGAGGTCAAGCTCGTCGAGCAGTCCAACCAGAAGGAACTCTCGTCGGACTTCGTGCGCGTGGAGAACGCGGCGGGCGACGGGGAGCTTCCGTTCCTGTTCTTCGAGCCGATGTACTTCGAGAGCGGCTACAAGCTCACGTTCCGGGTCCGCACGCTGTCCGTCGAAGAAGAGGACCTCCTGATCTGGCCCACCTTCACGGCGAGCAGAATCATGAGGGGCGGCAAATGAGCAGCATGTTCGGAGACGACGAGCGGCCCGTTCCCACCGTCGGGGACCTTGCTTCCGGCAAGGGCCTCGGCGATATGTGGTCGGCGCTCGAAGAGCGGCACAACTCGTACTGGAACATCTACCGTCCCGCGCATCCGGTTCCGCAGGAGCTTCCGGTCGGCGGGCCGGGACTCCCCGCCGCTTCCCCCGAGGAGAAGCTGGCGAACGCGATCTGCAAGGCGCTCTCGTGCTGCAACCTCAAGGCGCAGCCTCCGATCTGGCTCGCGCCGTCGGCGACGTCGATCCGGCTCGACCGGAAGACCCGGCTCTGCGACGGCCCGACGGAGCTTCCTCCGGGCAGCTACATGGCGGGCCCCGGGCCCTTCGTGGACGTGCTCTGCATCGAGATCCCGGACCTCTGCGTCGGGACGATTTGGGGGATCGGGCAGCTTCTCGAAGACAGCGCGGACTTCGAGGTCGTGGAGTGGCGTGAGGAGCGCAACGGCCAGCCGATCATCGACGGGATCTACTGCTTCCAGAAGGCCGATCCGACCAAGATGCACCGGGACATCGAGCCGGTGCCGCTGATCCTGCCGCCGATGTCGAAGTTCTGTCTGCGGGCGCGGAATCTCGCGCTCGGTGGCCCGCCGAAGCTCGCGTGGGCTCGGATCACGGGCCAGATCGTCCCGATCCGGGAGATCACCGCCGACGGCAGTTACGGCGAATACTGCACGACGTAGGAGCTAGACGATGGCGAACAAGGAAGGGATGGTCGTACAGGACGTCGATTTCGACCACTCCGCGCCGATCACGGTCACGGTGGATCTCAACCTCGACGACGATGAAGTCGCCATCGGCGGCGTGACCGCCGCCGGGCCCCGCATCCTCTACAAGGCGGTGGACGACGGAACCGGCAAGGGCCTCTTCCCCGTCATCGGCGAGCCCGGCCCGAGCATCGTCACCGGCCCGGACACCCCGATCCCGGCGGGCCCGGCGGTTCCTCTGCCGGTCGCTCCGGTGGGCACGCGGCGCATGACGGTGCAGAACATCTCGACCGGCGCGGGCTTCGAGATCCGCGTGCGGGAGGTCGGCGGCGCGGGCGGCATCCTCCTCTTCCGGGGAGGTTCGACGTCCTTCGGCGGCGCGGACGGCGCGATTGCGGCGCTGGAAGCGATTCTGACCGGGGGCGCGGGTCCCGGCAGCGTGGGCGTGACGTTCGAGGGGTAAGGATCAGATGAGCGGACCTCACTCGATTGTCGATAATCCGGGCGGCGCGGCGGCTCCCGCCGCCCAAGTCGTTCCGGCGACGGTCGTTGTCGCGAACATGCGCGGGGACTTCCTCCTGACGGAGGCGGGGATCAACTCCGCGATTGCCGCCATCAACGCCGCCGGGGGCGGCACGATCTATCTCGGGGAGGGAACCGTCGCTCCTGCGGCTCCCTTCACCACCATCACGGCCCCCTGCAAGATCGTCGGCGCGGGACGCC
>JBLNEU010000225.1:0-5282 GCA_050263015.1 Deltaproteobacteria bacterium
CATTCGCGGCGGATGTCCCGATCTCGCTCGACGAGGCGGTGCGATCGGCGATCGAGCGGAACCTCGACCTCCGCGTGGAGACGTACAATCCCGCGATCGCGCAGGCGGGCGTCCGCCGGGCGACCGCCATCTACAACGCGAAGCTTTCGGTCTCGGCCGGGCATGCCGAAGAGAGCGCGAAGAACGGCCCGCTGTCCGATTTCGTTCTCAGGACGCGTTCCGACGACTTCAACGCCTCGGTGTCCCGGCTTTTCTCCACGGGGGCCGCCGCCACGGCCGCATTCACCAACGCCGGGAGCAGCGACAACCTCGGCGCCGCCTCGTCCCGCCTCTGGAAGCCGGAGATGTCCCTCACCCTCTCCCAGCCGGTCCTTTCGGGATTCGGCCAGGAAGTCACGGCGCGCGGAATCACGACCGCATCGGATGCGAAGGAGTCCGCCCTGGCGGGGTGGCGGAACCGGGCCATCGGCATCGCGGCCGACGCCAGGAACCAGTACTTCGCCCTGATCAACGCGCGGGAGAACCTCGAGACGCGCAAGGCCTCGCTCGCGCTGGCCCAGCGGGTCCACGCGGAGAACCAGGCCCGCGTCAAGGCCGGGATCCTGGCCGAGATCGAGCTTCTCGACTCCGAGCTCGGCGTCGCCCAGCGCGAGAAAGACCTCCTCGACGCCGACAAGAACGTCCTCGACCAGGCGGACCGGCTCCGCGTCATCGTCCAGTACCCGGCCGGGGCTTCGCTCTCCCCTTCGGAATCGTTTCCCGAAGGCCCCTCGGCCGTTCCGGAAGAGGACGCCACCGCCGCCGCGCTCCGCGCGAGGCCCGACCTCGCCGCGGCCCGGATATCCCTGAGGACGAGCGAGTTCCAGGCCCGGGTCTCGCGGAATCTCGCGCTTCCGTCCGTGGCGCTCAGCGGGACGGCCGGCGTGTCGGGCCTGGGACGGGAATACGGGACCGCCGTGGACGACGCGGCGTCCGGAAAATATCCCTTCTGGTCGGTCGGGATCGCCTTCGCCTATCCGCTGGGCAACGACGCCGCGGAAGCGGACCTCGCCGCGGCCCGCCTCCAGGCCCGCCGGGCGCAGGCCTCCATCAGGACCCTGGAGGAGTCCATCGGGCTCGACGTGCGCGCCGCGGTTCGAAATCTCGCCTCGAAGCACCAGCAGATCGCGGTCGCGCAGAAGGGGGTCGAGCTCGCCGAGGCGCGCCTGGCCTCCTATCTCAAGAGGCAGAAGCTCGGGCTCGCCACCACGAAGGACGTCCTCCAGGTCGAGACCGACCTCGTGACGTCCCGCGTGGGGCTCGCCTCCGCGCGCGCCGACTACCAGAACGCTGTCACCCAGCTCCACAAGAGCACCGGCGAGCTCCTCGACAGGCACGGGATCGCGATCGACGATGCGGCGGTCCTCAATTCGGCGTGGAAGGAACTTCCATGAAAAAGGGATTCGTCATCGCGCTGGCGGCGATCGTCGTCATCGGGGCCGCCGCGGCCGCGACCTATTTCTACGCCGGCAGAAAGGGAAAGACCCCGCAGTTCCGGACCGCCGCGGTCGACAACGGCGACATCGAGGAGACGATCACGGCGTCGGGGAACATCAACGCCGTGACCACCGTCCAGGTGGGCAGCCAGGTCTCCGGGACGATCCGGAGCATCCTCGTCGACTACAACTCGGTCGTGAGGAGGGGACAGGTCATCGCGCAGATCGACCCGCAGCTCTTCCAGGCGGCGGTCGTCCAGGCCCGCGCGAACCTCGCGAGCGCCCGCGCCTCCCTGGAGAAGGCCGAGATCCTCGTCGCGGACACGGCGAGGACGCTTCGCCGGAACAGGGAGCTGCTGAAGGACGGCTTCGTGGCGCAGTCCGACGTCGACGCGGCGCAGACGGCGTACGACTCGGCCATGGCGCAGCAGAAAAGCGCCGAGGCCCAGGTGACGCAGGCGACGGGAGCCCTCTCGACGGCGGAAACCAATCTCGCCTATACGACGATCCATTCTCCCGTGAACGGCGTCGTGATTTCCCGGAACGTCGACGTGGGCCAGACGGTGGCGGCGAGCTTCCAGACCCCCACACTGTTCACGATCGCCCAGGACCTGACCAAGATGCAGATCGACACCAACGTCGACGAGGCGGACATCGGACGCGCGAAGGCGGGCCTTTCGGCCACCTTCACCGTGGACGCCTACCCGGGGAGGACGTTCCAGGGAAGCGTCGTCCAGGTCCGCAACTCGCCGATCGTCACGCAGAACGTGGTCACGTACAACGTGGTGGTCCACGTGGACAACAAGGGGCTCCTTCTCAAGCCCGGGATGACGGCGAACGTCACGATCCACGTCGAGCGGCTCGCCGGGGTCTTGCGGATCCCCAACGCCGCGCTGCGGTATCGCCCGTCCCCCGCCGACAGGGAGGAGAAGAAGGGAGGGCCGGGGGGACAGCGGGTCTACGTCCTCGGAAAGGACGGCAAGCCCCGCCAGGTTCCCGTGAAGACGGGCGTCGGCGACGGCGCCTTCACGCACCTCCTGGACGGGGACCTCAAGGCGGGAGACGCGCTCGTCATCGGCGAGAACGGAAAGAAGGCGGCGACGCGCACCGGGGGCGGAAGCCCCCCCGGGATGGGCTTCCGTTGAGCGCGGCCCCCAATGTCATCGAGGTCGCCGACCTCCGCAAGACGTACCGGCTCGGCGACGTCACCGTGGAGGCGCTCCGCGGCATCACGCTGACGATCGCCGCGGGCGAGTTCCTGGCCGTGATGGGCGCGTCGGGATCGGGCAAGTCCACGTTCATGAACATCCTCGGCTGTCTCGACCGTCCGACGAGCGGCGCGTATCGCCTCGACGGCCGCGACGTCGGCGCCCTGTCCCGCGACGCGCTGGCCGGGATCCGGAGCCGGAAGATCGGCTTCGTGTTCCAGGGGTTCAACCTTCTCCACCGGATGACGGCCCTCGAAAACGTGGAGCTCCCGATGCTCTATGACTCGGTCCCGGTTTCGAAGCGGGTCGCGAGGGCCCGAGAGGCCCTGTCCGCCGTGGGGCTGCTGGACCGGCAGCATCACCTCCCCAGCCAGATGTCGGGCGGGCAGCAGCAGCGCGTTGCGATCGCCCGCGCGGTCGTCAACAACCCGTCCCTCCTGCTCGCCGACGAGCCCACCGGGAACCTCGACACGGCGACGAGCGTCGACGTCATGCGGACGTTCCAGGCTCTCAACGCGGAGCGCGGGATCACCGTCGTCCTCGTCACCCACGAGGCCGACATCGCCCTGTTCGCGAGACGCGCCGTGCGGTTCCGGGACGGCCACGTCGTCTCGGACGGGCCCGTCGCGGCGAGGCCGGGCGGCGGGGCCGGAACGGCGGCGGGCCGATGAACCTTCATTCCGCCGCAAAGATCGCCTACCGGTCGCTGCGCGCGAACCGGATGCGGTCGATCCTCACGATGCTCGGGATGATCATCGGGGTCGCCGCGGTGATCGCCATGGTCGCCATCGGCGCGGGAGCGAACGAGCGGATCTCCGCCCAGATCGCCTCGGTGGGGTCCAATCTCCTCCTCGTCCTGCCCGGGAGCACCACGTCGGGGGGGCTTCGGTCCGGCTTCGGGGGCGCGCCGACCCTGACGATGGAGGACGCCCGGGCGATCGGCAAGGAACTCTCCGCGGTGCGACTCGCTTCGCCTTCCGTCCGGGCCAGCGGGCCGGTCGTCTACGGGAACCAGAACTGGAGCACCGTGATCCAGGGAGTCACCCCCGATTTCTTCTACATCCGGGAATGGCCCCTGGCGGAGGGGCGCTACTTCACCCCCGAGGAGGTCGAGGCATCGGCCAAGGTGGTCGTCCTCGGCCAGACGGTGGCTTCGTATCTGTTCGGCTCCGAGAGCGCGATCGGCAAGATCGTGCGGATCAAGCGCATCCCCTTCACCGTTATCGGCCTCCTCGAGATCAAGGGGCAGTCGCCGCAGGGACAGGATCAGGACGATACCGTCATGGCCCCCCTGACGACGGTCCAGACCCGCCTGTCCAGGAACCCGCACATCGGGACCGTCGGCGTCGTCCTCGTCCAGGCCGTCGATGGCGCCCGGATCAAGGAGGCCGAGGAGCAGGTCACCGCCCTCCTTCGGCAGCGCCACCGGATCCAGGCGGGACAGGACGACGACTTCTCCGTGAGGAACCTGTCGGAGATGCTCGCGGTCGCGGAGGCGTCCACCCGGATCATGAGCATGCTCCTGGGGGCCATCGCGTCGGTCTCCCTCGTCGTCGGGGGGATCGGCATCATGAACATCATGCTGGTGTCGGTCACCGAGCGGACGAGGGAGATCGGGATCCGGCTGGCGGTCGGCGCGAAGGAGAGGGACATCCTCCTCCAGTTCCTGATCGAGGCGATCGTGCTCGCCGTGACGGGGGGGGCGGTCGGGATCCTCCTGGGGATCGGCGGGTCCTTCCTGATTTCGCGGTTCGCCGGCTGGTCCACGCTGATCTCGCCCGGCGCGGTGCTCGTGGCGTTCGGTTTCTCGGGAGCCGTCGGCGTGTTCTTCGGCTTCTACCCCGCCCGCAAGGCGTCCCGCATGGACCCGATCGAGGCGCTCCGGCACGAGTAGGCCCGGCGGGCGCCGCCCCCGTTCACCGCCGGTGGCAGGCCGCGCAGAGATTCATGCTTTCGCCCGCTACGACGAACCGGTGCTGCTTGGCGCCGTCCCTGGTCCCCGCCTCGAGGTGGGGGTTGTGGCAGGTCGTGCACGTGATCTTCCCCTTCCCGTCCAGCTTGAAAACTTCCGGAAGGACCGACTTCGGGGAAACCATGTGGTTGATCCCGGACGGGTGCCCGGTCTGTCCATGACACCTGAGGCAGATGAGCCGGGTATTCGAGATGAATGAGACGCGCGCCGCCTCCTCGTCGCCGGGGTCGGTCATCGTGTCGTGGCAGAACTTGCACGTGTCCCTGTCGGTCATCGTGTTATGCGGGTTCCGTCCGGCGAGCTCGGCCTTGTCGTGGCAGCGAAAGCAGAGGGCATTGCCGGGCTGCCCTTCCACCCTCCCCCGCAGGGCGACGCCGCTCGCCCCCTTCGGCGTCGGGTCGTGGCACGTCGTGCACTTGATCTTTCCGTCCGCGGAGAGGCCGAGGTCCGTCCCGGATTTCATGCCGGGGAGAAGCGGCACGAGGATGGGATGGCACGCGTCCATCCCGCCGTGGCACGACAGGCAGATCTGCAGGTCTTCCCCGGCGTACCGGAGATTCTTCCGCATGAGCTCGTCCTTCGTCTCCATCCCGTTGTGGCAGCCCAGGCAGCTCGCGTAGTCGTTCC
>JBLNEU010000226.1:0-3515 GCA_050263015.1 Deltaproteobacteria bacterium
GAGGGTTCCCCGGACCGCATCACCTCGGACCCGTACGGGGAGGGATGGCTGCTCGCCCTGCGTCCGTCCGACCCGGCCGAGACGGACGCCCTCCTCGACGCCGACGCGTATTCCCGGCTCGCCGCCGAGGAATAGCCTCCTACCGAAGCCTGAGGGTGTGCATCTCGTAGACGAAGTGGCCCCGGATCTGGAGATTGGGGACCTTGTACTGCGGCGGGATGGGATCGAACGGAGCGGCCGCACGGATGGCGCGGATCGCCTCCTCGTCGAGGACCTTGTGGCCCGAGCCGTCGATCAGCGCGACGGACTCGAGCCGGCCCGTGGGGCCGATGACGAAGTTGATGACGAGATCCCCCTGGACTCCCGAGACCTGGGCGTCGTAGGGGTATTGCCAGACGAGCTCGATCTTCCGCTTGATGCCCGCGAAATAGGAGATGTACTGGATCTCGGGGGCGTTGAGCGGGGTGAGATGCGCCCCTCCGCCTTGCTCCTCCGCGATCTCCCCCTTCTCCCGCGCCTTCGCGTCGGTGCCGGCGGCGGTCCCGCGCGACGCGTCCTGGCCGCGGCCCGCCCCGGCGTCCCTCCGCGCCATCACCATCGTCCCGAGGGACGGCGTGAGTTCGCGCAGCGACCGGCGCGCCCCTCCGCCGGCGTCCGCGGACGCATCCTTCGGGGGAGAAGCCGGCTTCTCGTCCCGCGCCCGGTCGGCCGCGCGGGCCGCCTGCGGCGGCGGTTCCCTCGGGCCCGGCTGCGGCTCCTCGCGCGCCGCCGCCGCCGGGAACTCCTTTTCCGGCGGCAGGCCGGGATCGACCGGAAGATCCGGGACCTGCCCCTTGAGGATCTCGGGACGGGGCTGCGGCTTGAGCGGCCGGGCCGGTTTCGGAGGTTCCGCCGGACGCGCTCCCCGGATGACCCCCGGCTTCGGCGGCAGGAAATCGGTGCTCCGCGGCAGGTCGGCGAGGTCGACGACCATGACGTCCTCCGCCCGCCGCGGCGCGACGGGGAGTAGCGCCGCGAGCGCAGTGAGCGCCACGTGGAACAGCACGGAAAGGGCGAGGCAGAATTTCAGGATCCGGCCGGTCGGCATAAACTGTTATTATAACCGGACAGTCGCCGTTTGGAGGAGCGTCCCCCATCATCCCGCTGAAAGACACGATCCCGTCGTCGCGCACGCCGGTCGTCACCTGGTGCCTGATCGCGGCGAACGCGGTCGCGTGGCTTTACCAGGTGAGCCTCGGGGACGCGGCGACGGACTTCGTCTACGCGTACGCCGTCATCCCGTTCCGGTACATCGAGCTGTTCCCGCGGGACCCCCTCGAGCTCCTGACCCCGGTCTTCGCGATGTTCCTCCACGGCGGGTGGCTCCACGTCCTCGGGAACATGCTCTACCTGTACATCTTCGGGGACAACGTCGAGGACATGCTGGGCCGCGGGAAGTTCCTCCTGTTCTACCTCGCGTGCGGCGTCCTCTCGTTCGCGGTGCAGATCCTTTTCCAGAGCCGCTCGATGGTTCCCAACGTGGGAGCATCCGGCGCGATCGCGGGCGTGCTCGGGGCCTACTTCATCCTCTTCCCGCGGGCGCGGGTGCTCACCCTCATCCCGCTGTTCCTCTTCTTTCCCCTGGTGGAGATCCCGGCCTTCTTCTTCCTCGGGATCTGGTTCCTCATCCAGTTCCTGAGCGGAGCCGCGTCGCTGGGGCGGTCGTCGGCCCTCTCCGGAGGCGTCGCGTGGTGGGCGCACATCGGCGGGTTCGTCGCCGGGATCGTGCTTCTGAAGATCCTGCTTCCCGGGGACGCGGCGCGCCGTCCCACGATCGTCTCGTGACACCGTAAAAATCCTTGACACCATTTTCCCTTTCATCCTTAATGAAAACTGCTCGTACACAGGGAAACGGACGGTTCCCGGGACGCCGGGGCAAGTCATACCATCAAATCTGAGGGGGGTGGGACGATGACGAAGGCGGAACTCGTTGCTGCGATGTCCGAGGCGGCGGACATTCCCAAGGCGAAGGCGGAAGCGGCGCTGAACGGCTTCATCGAGACCGTTGGGAAGACCCTGAAGAAGGGGGACAAGCTGGCACTGACCGGGTTCGGCACCTTCAGCGTCAGCAACCGCAAGGCGCGGGTGGGACGCAATCCCAGGACTGGCGCGGCGATCAAGATCAAGGCGACGAAGGTCCCCAAGTTCTCGGCCGGCAAGGCCCTCAAGGAAGCGGTCGGCGGGAAGAAGAAGTAACCGGATCCGACGCGGTAAGCGACCTGCTGCCCCGGCCGGCCCTGCGCGCGGCCGGGGCTTTTTTTTTTGAGGTTCAAGGAGGGGCCATGTTCACGACGATCCTCCTGCCCACCGATTTTTCCGGCTGTTCGGCGGAGGCCGCGCGCGCGGCGAGAGTGCTCGCCGACAGGTTCTCCTCCCGGGTGATCCTCCTCCACGTGCTCGACGAGCCCGCCGCCCTCGACCCGATGTTCCGCGGGGACGTTCCGCTCGAGATGCTGCGGAGCCGGATGGAGCAGTACGCCCAGGAGAGCATGGACGCCTTCATCGCCGCGCACTTTTCGGGATTCGAGAACTTTGATACGATGCTGGCGGCAGGGATTCCGTACAGGGAAATCATCAAGAAGGCGCGCGAGGTTTCGGCCGGCCTGATCGTGATCGGGACCCACGGGCGCACGGGCGTCGAGCACGTCATATTCGGAAGCACCGCCGAGAAGGTGGTCCGGATGGCCCCGTGCCCCGTGCTGTCGGTCCGGCCGGGCGGCGCGAAGGAGTTCGTGCTTCCTTGAACAGAAGGGGATTCGCCATGTCCGCAAAGGGGGAACCGGTTCCATGACGACGATCGTCGATGTGCACGGCAGGCAGGTCCTGGACTCGCGGGGAAACCCGACCGTGGAGGTCGAGGTCCGGCTCGAGTCGGGCGCGACGGGCCGGGCGATCGTCCCGTCGGGGGCGTCGACGGGAACGCGCGAGGCGGTCGAGCTCCGCGACGGCGACCCGAAGCGATACCTCGGCAAGGGGGTCGAGAAGGCGGTCCGGAACGTCAACAAGGTCATCGCGCCGAAAGTCCTCGGCTGCGACGCGGCCGAGCAGGCGATCATCGACGGGATCCTCATCGATCTCGACGGCACGGAGAACAAGGGGAAGCTGGGCGCGAACGCGATCCTGGGCGTCTCGATCGCCGTGGCGCGGGCCGCGGCCGAGGCGAGCGGGCTCCCCCTCTACCAGTACCTGGGCGGCGTGGGGGGGCGCACGCTCCCCGTCCCGATGATGAACATCCTCAACGGCGGATCGCACGCCGACAACAACGTCGACATCCAGGAGTTCATGGTGATGCCCGTCGGCGCGAAGTCGTTCTCGGAGGCGCTGCGCATGGGGGTGGAGACGTTCCACCACCTCAAGAAAGTGCTCAAGGGCAAGGGGCTGAACACGAACGTCGGCGACGAGGGGGGGTTCGCCCCGCTCCTGAAGTCCAACGCCGAGGCGATCGAGGTGATCCTCGAGGCGATCGGGAAGGCGGG
>JBLNEU010000227.1:0-2798 GCA_050263015.1 Deltaproteobacteria bacterium
GGTCCCGCCCGTCCCGACGTGCTATCATGGAAAACCGTATGATCGACCATCTACGAGGCCGCCTCGCGGGCGGCGGCAGGGACTACGTCGTCGTGGAGTGCGCCGGGCTCGGGTTCCGCGCGTACGTCTCGAGCGCCACACGGAACGACCTCCCCCCGGAGGGGGAGACGTGCCTGCTTCGGACCCACCTCCACATGAGGGAGGGGGCGGCCGACCTGTTCGGATTTTCCTCGGAGACCGAGCGGGAGATCTTCCTCGCCCTCATCGGGATCACGGGGGTCGGGCCGAAATCGGCGATCGCCGTCCTTTCCGTCCTGGGGATCCCGGCCGTCCTGGCCGCGTGCGCCCGCGAAGACGTCGTCGCCTTCACACGCGTCCCCGGGATCGGGAAGAAGCTCGCGCAGCGCATCGCGATGGAGCTGCCGGACCGGCTGAAAAAAGTGTCGGTCGAGGTCGCCGCCGCGGCGTCCGACGCCGCGGCTCCGCCGTCCTCGTCCCCCGAGGCCGAGGCGGCCGAGGCGCTGGTGGCCCTCGGGTTCTCCCGGGGCGAGGCGCAGATCGCCGTGGCGCGGTCGCGCAAGGAGCTCGGGGCGGACGAGCCGGCGGACGCCCTGATCCGGCAGTCGCTCAGGCGCCTGTCCGGGCCGGGGAGGTGACGTGGAAGGACGTCTCGTGGACCCGAACACCGGCGCCGACGACAGGACGCTCGATCTGTCGTTGCGCCCGAGGTACCTGTCCGAGTTCATCGGCCAGGCGCCGATCCTGTCGAACCTTTCGACGTTCATCGCGGCGGCGAAGAGCCGGGGCGAGCCGCTCGATCACGTGCTTCTTTCGGGGCCCCCGGGCCTCGGAAAGACGACCCTCGCGCACATCGTCGCCAACGAGCTGGGCGTGGGGATCCGCACGACGTCGGGCCCGGCAATCGAGCGCAAGGGGGACATCGCCGCGATTCTCACGGCCCTGGAGCCGGGCGACGTCCTGTTCATCGACGAGATCCACCGGTTGAGCCGCGTCGTCGAGGAGCTCCTTTACTCGGCGATGGAGGATTTCGCCCTCGACATCATCCTGGGGCAGGGCCCCTCGGCCAAATCGATCCGGCTCTCTCTTCCCCGATTCACGCTGGTTGGCGCGACCACCCGGACGGGGCTCCTGACCTCCCCGCTGCGGGACCGGTTCGGGGTCCCGTTCCGGCTCGAATATTACAGCCCCGGGGAGCTGGAAGAGGTGATCCGCCGGTCCGCGAGGGCGCTCTCCATCGCCATCGACGACGCGGGGGCGCGCGAGATCGCCCGCCGGGCCCGGGGCACGCCCCGCGTCGCCAACCGGCTGCTGCGGCGCGTCCGAGACTTCGCGCAAGTGGAGGGTGACGGGACCATCGGCCGCGGGATCGCCGACCACGCGCTCTCCCGGATGGAAGTGGACGCCGAGGGGCTCGACGTGATGGACCGGAAGATCCTGCGCGTCATCCTCGAGAAATTCCAGGGCCGTCCCGTCGGCGTCGAGACGATCTGCGCGTCGGTCAGCGAGGAGCGGGACACGGTCGAGGATGTCTACGAGCCGTTCCTCATCCAGCAGGGGTTCCTGAAGCGCACTCCTCGCGGCCGGGTTGCGACGCCGTCCGCCTTCCGGCACCTGGGGCTTCCTCCGCCCAAGCGCACGCCGGAGCAGGAGTCGCTCTTCGGAGAGGACCGGTAGCGGGGCGGGCGCGGGCCGCAATCGGCTATAATCGACTCATGTCGCCGATCGGCAAGATCCTCATCGTCACCGGCCTCGTCATCGCGGGCCTTGGCGTTCTCCTTCTCGTCGGGGGAAAGTTCGGCTGGATCGGGCGGCTTCCCGGCGACTTCACTTTCCGCTGGGGAAACGCCACCTTCCACTTTCCGTTGGCGACGTCCCTCATCGTCAGCGCGGTCCTGTCGCTCCTTTTTTGGCTCTTTCGCCGGTAATTTCTGTCGTCGTTCGGCCACAAGGTATGTGGCATGGTTGCAACAGTCCTGCCGCCGTGATTCCGATGTAATCTATAACTTACTGAAATCATTCAGTCAATCTGTGGATAATTTTGGCACTACCTTTGCGTGTCCTCCAGCGTCAACTTGGGGAGGCACGGATGGAGATCTATCAGCACACGCTGTCGCGGCCGGTCGGGTTCTCCGGAGTGGGGCTCCACACCGGGATCCGGACGACCGCGAGAATCATTCCCGCCGACCCTGGAACCGGGATTGTCTTCCGCCGGACCGACCTGGGCGTCGATATCCCGGCGTCCGTCGAAAACGTGGTCGAGACCTCCTACGCCACCGTCATCGGCGCGGGAAAGGCCCGCGTCTCCACGATCGAGCATTTCCTGGCCGCCCTCTATGCAATGCAGATCGACAACGCGGTCGTCGAAGTCGACGGGCCCGAGCTCCCGGTCATGGACGGCAGCGCGCTCGACGTGGCGCGCGCCGTTTTCGAGTGCGGCCCGGCCCGCCAGCCGGTCCGCCGCAACTTCCTCCGGGTCTGGGAGAACGGGAAGATCCGCCGGAACGGTTCCCTCGTGACCCTTTCCCCGTCGGAGGATTTCGAGCTCCTCGTGACGGTCGATTTCCCCGGCACCGTGATCGGGCGGCAGTGGGCCAAGTTCACCCTCGACCCGGAAAGCTTCCTCCGGGAGATCGCCCCGGCGCGGACCTTCGTCCTGCGGGAGCAGATCGACGCCCTGCGGGCCGCCGGGCTCGCCAAGGGAGGCTCGCTCGACAACGCCATCGTCGTCGAGGGCGACAAGGTCCACAACAACGAGGGGCTGCGGTTCCCGAACGAGT
>JBLNEU010000228.1:0-6494 GCA_050263015.1 Deltaproteobacteria bacterium
AGGGACGGTCTTCGCGGTGGGGAACGCGGTCCGCGTTCCGGGCGCCCTGGCCGTTCAGGGGGTGTCCGCACTGGCTCGCGCCGTCCGCGCGCAGGCCGGGCTGGAACCGCCGGGCCGCGGAGGCATCAGAGGAGAAGAGGTGGCCGGATGACGCCCTTCGAAATCAAGGATTGCGCGCTCCTGGGCCGGATGAGCGGCCTGCACCCCGCGGTCAACCTGAGGGAGCTCCGGGACCGGATCGCGATCTGCGGCGAGAACGTCCTGTACCACCATTTCTGCGAGACGCCGCTTCGCGGAACCTTCGACAACCCGGATTACCGGAACGACTTCGCCGCCTGGGTGAAGCTGTACCTCGGCGACCGGGTGCTCGCGGAGCGGCTCGGCATCGTCGACCCTTACGCGTACCCGTCCCTGGAGGATCTTCGCTCCGACCTGGTCGACATGCTGGACGAGCGGCTGAGCGAGCTGACGATCGTCCCGTGGGCAAGGGCCGGGGACGAGTTTTCCTTCATGGAGGCGACGATGATCGTGTTCGACACGGGCGACCGGATCGACCACCCCGGGGAGCTTGCTTCCGCGATCCGGGGGATGACCAACTCGAGCGTCTACTACCACTTCCTGGAGGCGCGGCGGCGTCCGCCGGTCGGCGTGGACGATTTTTCCGCCTGGCTCGCGCAGGAAGGGGCGGGGTCCGGGGGTTACGTGCGGGCCCTCGGGTCCATCGATTACTACTTCCACTCGTTGCCGCACCTGAGGGCCGACATCCTGCGCGCGCTGGCGGAAGCGGAGAACGGGCCGTGACGCTTCCCCTGGCGGCCTACGAGGGAATCGTCGGTTCCTCCGTCGTCGGTCAGCTGCGCCGGCTGGGCGAGAAGCTCTCGGGGCTTCGCGTCGTCCACGTGAACTCGACCCGCCAGGGCGGCGGCGTGGCGGAAATCCTCGAGTGGATGGTCCCCCTCATGCGCGACCTCGGGCTCGATGCCTCCTGGGAGGTCATCCACGGGGACACGCGCTTCTTCGAGATCACCAAGTCCATCCACAACGGCCTCCAGGGCAAGTCGGTCGATCTCTCGGCAAAGGACTGGCGGATCCACAAGGACATCAGCGAGCAGAACATGGAGCGGCTGCGGCCCGCCCTCGCCGGCGCCGACATCGTCGTCATCCACGACCCCCAGCCGGCGGCCCTGCTGGGCTGCTGCCCCGAGCGGAAGGGGAAGTGGATCTGGAGGGCCCACATCGACATCAGCCGTCCTTTCCGCCCCGTCTGGAAATTCCTGCGCGGCATCGTGGGAAAGTACGACGCCAGCATCTTCTCGATGTCCGAATTCGCGCAGGCCCTTCCGCACCCGCAGTTCCTCGTCCCCCCGAGCATCGATCCGTTGAGCGACAAGAACAGGGAGCTCTCCCCCGAGGAGCTCGAAGGCACCCGGGCCGAGTTCGGCCTCGATCCGTCCCGGCCGCTCCTCGTGCAGATCTCGCGCTTCGACCGGTTCAAGGACCCGGTGGGGGTGATCCGGGCGTACCGGTTCGTCCGCAAGGTGGCGCCCGTCCAGCTCGTTCTCGCGGGCGGCGGCGCGACGGACGACCCGGAAGGGAACGCGGTGCTCGACGACGTCCTGGATGCGTCGGAAGGCGAGTCCGACATCCACGTCCTGCTCCTCCCGTCGAACTCGCACAGGACGGTCAACGCCCTCCAGCGGATGGCGGACATCGTCCTCCAGAAATCGACCCGGGAGGGGTTCGGCCTCACGGTGACCGAAGCGTTGTGGAAGGGGAAGCCGGTCATCGGGGGCGACGTCGGCGGAATCCGGCTCCAGGTGGTGAACCACCACACCGGGTTCCTCGTCAACACGCCGGAGGGGGCGGCCCACAGGATCCGCTACCTGCTCCACCACAGGGAGAAGATCCTGAAGATGGGCGAGACGGGGAGGGAGTTCGTCAGGGAGAATTTCCTGCTGACGCGCCACCTGCGGGAATACCTGACCCTGTTCCTGGCGTTGCGCACGGGGAGCGGCGAGCGCGTCCTGTACGTGTAGGGAAAAGTCCAGGGACGTCCCTGGACTTTTAGAGGATACGCTCCAGGAAATACGGCATCATCTTTTGCCACCACGGCCAGTCGTGGTTGACGTCGTGCCCCCAGATGTCGACCCAGGCGGGAATCCCCTTCCCGTCGAGGATGTCCCGGAGCCGCAGCGTGTCCTCGAGCATCTCGTCCTCCCAGGCTCCCTGCCCGGCGCAGACGACGATCCGGCTCCTGCGGTAACGGTCGAGGTATCTCGGGTCGTCGAGGTTGGGGAGGTACCGGAGCGGCGCATTGAAGTAGACGTTGTCGTCGCAATAGTCCCCGACGAAGCGGTCGAGCTTGTAGACGCCGGAGAGCGCGATCACGGCGTCGAACGCGTCCGGATGGCGGAAAAAGACGTTCGCCGCGTGGTACGCCCCCATGCTGCACCCCGTGGCGAGGAGGCCGCCGTCCCACCAGGTCCGCTCCCGGACCCAGGGGATTACCTCGTCCACGATGTACCGGTCGTAGTCGTTGTGCCGGCGGGCGCGGTCGGCGGGGTGCGCCCCCTCGTTCAGCCACGATTCCCGGTCCACGCTGTCCACGGCGACGAGGACGAGCTTCCCGGCGTCGATCGCGGGGCGGCACGCTTCCACCATCCCGAAATCCTCGTATTCGAAGAAGCGCCCCCCGGCGGAGGGGAACACGATGGCGGGTTTTCCGGAGCGGCCGTAGACCTTGAGCTCCATGTCCCTGTCGAGGCGCCGGCTCCGGCGCTTGTGGTATTCCACGTTCATCGTCCCGTCGCCCGCGGCCGTCACTCGAGCTCCTGGACGACGCGGACGGCCGCGAGGACGTCGTCGAGGCCGGGCGATCGCACGAGATAACCGTAGTCGCCGACGGCGTCGCGAAAGATCGAATCCATCGGCGCGTGGTGGACGACCAGGCCGCCGAGGGCCGCCAGGACCTCCGCGTGGGAGCGCGCGTACCGCTTGCCGTTCTTCCGGCCGATGTAGCCGCAATGGTACGGGCGCGACCAGCGCGCCTCGAACCGGTTGCGGACGACCACGCTCGCCCACTCCCGGTAGATGTCGATGTCGTTGGCGTAATTGAACATGTCGGTGGTCAGGCCGCCCGGGGGGCGCATGTTGACCTCGAGGGCGACGACGGCCCCGTCATCGTCCCGGCGGAAGAATTCGAAGTGGAAGAACCTTTCCCGCACTCCGAACGCCGCGGCGGTCCGCCGCCCGGCGTCCTCGAGGTCCGGCGGGATCTCCCGCAGGGAGTAGTAGGAGATGTGGTCGTCCGCGTTGACCGTCTCCATGATCCCCTGGCTGTAGGCGTGGGCCGTGAAGAAGACGAGATTCCCCTCCCGGTCCGCCAGCCCGTCGAACGAGAAGATCCGCCCCCGGATGAACTCCTCCAGCACGTAGTCGACCGGCGGCCTGCGCGCGAAGAAACGCTCGAGTTCCGCCCGGTCGCGGATCTTGAAGGTCGCGGCCGCGCCCACGCCCTTGTCGGGCTTGGCGACGAGGGGATAGCCGGTCTCCGCCACAATGCGCAGTCCGTCCGGAAGCGACCGCGCGATGCCCCCGCGGGCCACGGCGACCCCGGCGCGCCGGTAGATTTCCTTCATCCGCGATTTCCGCTTCACGGCCTCGATCGCATCGGACCGGAGGCCGGGAATGTTGAAGTCGGTCCGCAGCGCCGCTTCCGTTTCGAGCCAGTACTCGTTGTGGGAGTCGATCCGGTCGATCCGGCCGTACCGGTGGGTGAAGTGGCCGAGGGCCCGGACGAGCCGGTCGTAGTCGCGCATGTCGTCCACGCGGTAATACTCGGCCAATGCGCCTCGCAGTTCGGGGCGCAGCGCGTCGTACGGGGCGTCCGCCAGTCCGAGGACGACTGCCCCGAGCTCCCTCAGCCGGACGCAGAACGGGTAGTAGTTGGGCGGGAAGTGGGGGGAGAGAAAGACGAAGTTCATGCCGCCATATTACACGGATCGGCCCGCGCCTTCACGCCGCGACATCGGTGGGCCGGCGCGGACGGCCGGAGGCGCCGGGGAGGGTCCGCCCGCGGCGCGAGCGTGCGCGTTTCCTTGACAGGCCGGTTCCCGGCTTCCTAAGATGGCAGGCAGAATCGTCGAGGGCGCCGTCGGACCGGCGGCGCGGGAGGCGGGCATGCCGGCAGCTCCGGATTCTCTTACGATCGCGAAGGGAAAGGGATGGATCTCCCTGCTTCCGGGGATGGCCAACCGGCACGGCCTGATCGCCGGGGCGACCGGCACGGGCAAGACCGTCACGCTGCAGTCGATGGCCGAGCGGTTCAGCGCCATCGGCGTTCCCGTCTTCATGTCCGACGTCAAGGGGGATCTCTCGGGGATCGCGCGGCCCGGGGGGAGCAATCCGAAGGTCGCCGATCGCGTCAAGCAGCTCGGCCTCTCCGGATTCGCCTACGACGGGTCACCAGCGGTGTTCTGGGACGTGTTCGGCGAGCAGGGCCACCCGGTCCGGGCCACCGCCTCGGAGATGGGACCGCTCCTCCTCGCGCGCATCCTCAACCTGAACGACATCCAGGGGGGAGTGCTGACCCTGGTCTTCAAGATCGCCGACGACAACGGGCTGCTGCTGCTCGACCTCAAGGACCTGCGCGCGATGGTCCAGTTCGCGGGGGACAACGCGGAACGGTTCCGGACGCAGTACGGCAACATTTCCCCGGCAAGCGTCGGCGCCATCCAGCGCGGCCTGCTCGCCCTCGAGGAGCAGGGCGGGGACCGGTTCTTCGGCGAGCCGGCGCTGAACCTCGACGACCTGGTCCAGGCGGACGCGGGCGGAAAAGGCGTGATCAACATTCTTGCCGCCGACCGGCTGATGCAGTCGCCGCGCCTCTATGCCACCTTTCTCCTCTGGCTCCTGTCGGAGCTCTTCGAGCGGCTCCCCGAGGTCGGCGACCCGCAGAAACCGTCCCTCGTCTTCTTCTTCGACGAGGCCCACCTGCTCTTCGCCGATGCGCCGAAGGCGCTCCTGGAGAAGATCGAGCTGGTCGTCCGCCTCATCCGCTCCAAGGGGGTGGGCGTCTACTTCGTCACCCAGAATCCGCTCGACATCCCCGAGACGGTGCTCGGCCAGCTCGGCAACAGGGTCCAGCACGCCTTGCGGGCCTTCACGCCGAAGGACCAGAGGGCCGTGAAGGCGGCCGCGGAGACGTTCCGGGCGAACCCGAAGCTGGACGTGACCAGGGCGATCACGGAGCTCGCGGTCGGGGAAGCCCTCGTGTCGGTCCTCGACGCGAAGGGGACCCCGACCGAGGTGGAGCGCGCTCTGATCCTGCCGCCGAAGAGCCGGCTCGGCCCCCTGTCGTCCGAGGAGCGCGCCGCGGTCGTCAAGGGATCGGTCCTCTACGGCCATTACGAGGCGATCGTCGACCGCGAGTCCGCCTACGAGAAGCTCAAGGCCAAGGCGGCCGCGGAGGCGCCGCCGGCACAGCCCGAAGGGGGAATCTTCGGCGCGCCGGCCCCCCGGGGGCGGGCGGCCGAGCCCCGCTCCCAGGCCGGGAACCTGCTGGGATCCATGGCGAAGAGCGCGGCGCACGCGATCGGCAGCCAGATCGGCCGGCAGATCATCCGCGGGGTGCTCGGTTCGATCCTCGGCGGCCGGGCCCGGTAGGAACCCTATTTAGAAACTCGGCAAACGATCCGATTGCCGGTGCCCGGAAGGCGCTGCACCACCGGCCTCGCGAACCCGACTGTTTTCAATCTCCTTGAGAATCGTTATCATTGGGGAACAGCCCCTCCATTCCAGCATCGGGAGGTCCGCCATGAAACGCGCCCTGGTCTGTCTCCTCGCGATCGCCGCGCTCGTTCCCGCCGCTTACGCCGCCCCGGTCACCTACGTCCTGCCGACGGCCGGGGTCGTCTGAGGCAGCACCGCCGCGGCGGCCCGTGCGGCCGCCCTCGGTGTCGAAGGCGTGGTTTCCGCGGTCCCGGACACGGTCAACCACACCGTCACCGTCGAGCTCCGCGATGAAAACGTTCCGATCGGGTCGGTCGTCAAGGCGCTCGGAGTCGCCGGTTACACGGCGGGCGAGCCGGCGCTCAAGGGCGCCGTCACGAAGTGAGGCGCCGGAGTTTCCTCAAGTCCGTCGGGAGCGCGGCCATGGCGCTGGCCGCCGGACCTCTCGTGAAAGGGGCGGCGGCCGTCGAAGCGGCGGTCGCGCCGGCCGGGGGGACGGTCGGGAAGCGGCCGCTGGGGAAGACCGGGATCGCAGTGTCCCCGATCGGGTTTGGCGCGATGACGACTCGGGACGCCGACGTCATCCGGTACGCCGTGGACAAGGGCGTCGACTACGTCGACACCGCCGACTGCTACATGGGCGGGGAAAACGAGCGGATCGTGGGGCGCGCCCTGAAAGGGGTCCGCGACAAGGTCGTCCTGGCGTCGAAGGTCCACATCGGCCCGGTGGACCGGATGGTCGCCTCCGTGGAGAACAGCCTCCG
>JBLNEU010000229.1:0-3604 GCA_050263015.1 Deltaproteobacteria bacterium
CGAGCCGGCGTCTAATGGATAATCGACGCAACTTCGGAATGCCCGGAACGGGGAGGAGGGGAACCCGATGAAGAAGGTCCTCGTCATTCTCGGCGTCCTGGCCGGCCTGGTCGTGGCGGGCGCCGTCGCGCTGCTTCTCCTTGTCGACGTCAACGCCTACAAACCCCGGATCGAGGCGGCGGCCACGGATGCGCTGGGGATGGAGCTGCGGATCCGGGGGAAAGCGGGCCTGCGCCTGATCCCCTCGGTCGGGATCTCCGTCGCCGATGTCCGCGTCCGGAACCGGGGGACGGATCTTGCCAAGGTGGGATCGCTGCGGATCGGGGTGAAGCTGGTCCCGCTCCTGAGCCGCGAGGTCCGGATCACGGAGCTCGTCCTCGACAAGCCGGACGTGCTCATCGAGAAGGGAAAGGACGGGAAGTTCAACTTCGAGACGCCTCCCAAGGCCTCCCGCCCGGCCCCCTCGGCGGCGGAGGAGGCAGCCGCCCTCTTCGTCCGCGACAGCGCCGTCCGGGGCGGACACCTTCTCTACGTGGACCGGATCACCGGAAGCCGGACGGAGATCGACGGCGTGGACCTCACGGTCCGCGACCTGTCCCTCGGCGGCAAAGCCGGCGCCGGCCTCGTCAAGACGCTCTCGTTTTCCGGGGATCTGAAGATCGGGGCGTTCCGGGCCGGGAACGTCTCCGCGTCGGACGTCCGGGCGGCGGTCAAGGCCTCGAGCGGGGTCTTCCGCGTCAGCCCGCTGACGATGAAGATGTTCGGCGGCTCCGGCAAGGGGGAGATCGACGCGGACCTGTCGGGCGATTCGACCGCCGTCAGGGTTCGCTATACCCTGTCGGGTTTCCGGGCGGAGAACGCGCTCTCCGCCGTCTCCCCGAAAAACCCGGTCAGCGGCCCCCTGACGCTCTCGCCGGACCTGTCGTTCCGCGGGAAAAACGCCGACGCGATGATCCGCTCGATGAGCGGGACCGTCTCCCTTAAAGGGGAAAATCTCGCGGTCCGGGGGCTGGACCTCGACGAGACCATCGAGAAGATCTCGCAGACCCGGAACGTCGGCATCGCGGACGTCGGGGCCTATGTGCTGGCCGGCCCCCTCGGGACCCTGGCGACGAAGGGCTTCGCGGTCGGCGGGATCTACACCTCCACCCGCGGTGGCGAGACCCGGATCGCCCGGCTCGTGTCCGACTGGACGGTATCCGGCGGCGTCGCGGCGGCCCGCGACGTGGCCTTCGCCACGAGGAAGAACCGGATCGCGCTCAAGGGAAAGCTCGACATCGCCAACGGCCGGTTTGCCGGCGTCACCGTCGCGTCGCTCGACGGGAAGGGGTGCGCGAAGCTGCGCCAGGGGATCAGCGGCCCCTTCAAGGATCCGACGCTGGACAAGGTCAGCACGCTGGAGTCCGCGGCGGCGCCGATCCTCGGCCTTTTCAAGGAGACGAAGGACCTCTTGACGCGCGGCGAGTGCGACCCGTTCTACACGGGCTCGGTGGCGCACCCGAGATAGCCCCGCCGCCGGCCGGGGGTCAAACCTCGTTCAGGACATCGAGGAGGCGGGCCGGGTCCAGCGGTTTCACGAGAAACGCATGCGGCTTGAGTTCGCGGGCCGCCTTCATCGTCTTCTCGTCGTCGAAGCCCGACATGAAGATGACAGGGATACCGAGGCGGCCGATGATCTCACGGGCGGCCTCGAGCCCGTCGATCCGGCCCTGGAGACTGATGTCCATCAGGACCACGTCGGGACGGTCCTTCTCCGCCGCCCGGATGGCGTCCTCCCCGCTCGTCACCATGTCCGTGATGCGGATGCCCCGGGCCGGCAGCATGTCCGACAGCGCCATCGCGTTGATGATCTCGTCCTCGACGACGAGCACGCTCCTGGGCATCGCCTTACGCCTTTTCCTGGCGAGCGGGGCCGTCGAACGCGAACACGAACTCGGTCGCCGATTCCCGGCGGACCTCCATCTTCCCCCGGAGCTGCCTCACCGCGAGATTGTAGACGAGCTTGAGCCCGAGCGACCTGACCCGCGCCGGGTCGATGTCGGCGGGCAGTCCCGGCCCGTCGTCCCGGTACCGCAGCTCGACTCCCGCATCCTTCCGTTTCAGCGACAGGAAGGCGGTCCCCGGCCTGCGGCCCGGGAACGCGTGTTTGACCGAGTTCGACACGAGCTCGTTGATGATCAGCCCGCACGGCAGCGCCTCGTCGATCGAGAATCGCAGGTCATCGACATCGAGCTCCGCCGTGACCGGTCCGGCCGGCCCCTGGTGGGCGTGGAGCAGGGAGGAGACGAGGTCCCGCACATATTCGTTCATGTTCAGGGAGGAGACGTTCCCGGAATGATAGAGCTTCTCGTGGACGAGCGCCATCGCGCGGATCCGGTCCTGCGTGTCCGAGAGGGCGCCGAGCAGCGTCTCGTCCGTCGACCCGGAGGCCTGGAGGGCGATGAGACTTCCGATGACCTGCATGTTGTTCTTCGTCCGGTGCGCGAGCTCCTTGAGGAGGATCTCCTTTTCGGCCAGGGAGAAACGGAGTGCCTCCTCGCTCCTCACGCGTGTCATTGCGGCCGCCACATGGTCGGTCACGGCCCGCATGAGCGACAGGTCCTCGTCGCTCAACGTTTCGCGGGTGCGGGTGCCGAAGGAGAGGGTCCCGAGGACCTTCCCGGCCGGACCCAGGAGCGGATGGCAGGCGTATGCCCTGACGCCGTACGATTTCACGAGCTCGGTCCTCGGGTCGGGCGTGTCCCCGATGCGCTGGGCCACGATGCACTGCCCCTCGCGGGCCACGCAGCCGCAGATCGCCGTTCCGTACTCCATCCATTCGATGGCGCGGGCTTCCTCCTCGAGGATCCCCGCGCAGGCGTTCAACCGCAGCCGCCCCGACTTCTCGTCCACCAGGAAATTGAAGAAGACCTGGCAATCCAGGTGCTCCATCACCCGCCGGCAGAGCGCCTCCATCGCCTGCTGCGGCTCCTGCGCCGTGAGCAGCTCTCCGGCGGTGTCCGCCAGCAGCGCGAACCGGCGCGATATGCTCAGAAGCCGTGCCTCGTTGCGCTTCCGCTCGGTGATCTCGCGGGCGACGTGCACGGCGCCGACGACCTGCCCCCGTTCACCGAACATCGGGGTCGTGCTGACCACGAAGTCTCCCCCGAGGCGCGGCTCGTGCACTTCGGCGAGGCGCTCCTCTCCGTCCCGGCAGGTCAGCGCGTGCGGGCAGAACGCGGGCGGGCTCCCGGACCTGTGGACCGCGTCGTAACAGCTCTTCCCGATGCATTGCTCCGGCGCGACCCCGAGCCGGTCGGCCATCGCCTTGTTGACGCGGATGATGCGGTGATCGGAGTCGAGGATGGCGATCAGGTCCGGGACCGTGTTGAAGGTCTGCTCCCAATCCTCCTTGGCCCGGCGCAGGGCCTCCTCCGCCCGCTTCCGCGCCGTGACGTCCACGGTCACCGCAACCCCGCCGACGACGTTCCGCTGCCGGTCGCGGAGCGGTGCGGCGGACGCCTCCGCGAACCAGCGCCGGCCGCTCGGCAGCTCGATCTCGAGCTCCGTCGGCGGGATGTCCCTGTTCTCGGAGACGGCGCGCTGCAACGGAAGCTCGGTGTCG
>JBLNEU010000230.1:0-3091 GCA_050263015.1 Deltaproteobacteria bacterium
GTCGTCATGGTCATCATTAGTGATCCCGACTGCAGCGAACATCCTGTTTCGGACCGTGTCTAACAGTACTAAACGTCGCAATCAGGGAGAAGTTGCTGGCGGGGCAGGAAATTCCTCGGCCATCGCGCCAGTTGACCGCGGCATGCTGCTCTCAAATGCCGCTCTTCGCAAGGTCGTGTTACTCATCTCCGCCCGGTCGGTGACCGACCCTTCGCGCGGCCCCGTGGGCCGGGCGCCAAGGAGGAAATCCCACAGGGAGCGCCTTACATCCGGGAGTGGGGCGGCCCAAGCCGGTTCAATTCCCTGCCAGGTCGCTGATGAACAAAATTGGTGGCGGTGCAGGGAATTGAACCCCGGACACTGCGGATATGAGCCGCATGCTCTCACCATCTGAGCTACACCGCCACGAACAAGAAAAGAAATTATACTACGTGAGGCGCCTTCGGTGTCAAACCGATCGTGGGGATAACTGGAGCGGGGCGTTTGCGCCGTGCCGCCCGCTGGCGCGCCCTGGACGCGGCCGCGGATCCCGCCCGCCTACTTGAGCCAGAGGATGCGCCACTCCCCGATGCTGCCGAGGGCCTTCCCCTTGTCGCGCGTCGCGACCCCGATTCTCAAGGGTCCCCCGGCCCTTCGCGAGACGGCGAACGAGTCGCGGGAGGCCCCGTCGATCTGGGCAGTCCGCCAGGCGAGAACCAGGGCGCCGCCGTCCTGCGCGTAGCAGAGCACCTCGGAATTCGACCAGACCCGGATCTTCTCGAAGAAGCCGCCCGGAATCACGAGGTTGTTGAGGACGACCAGTTCGTCGTTGCCGTCCCCGTCGCGATCGACGGCGAAGAGGCGGTTGGGAACCGGAGTTGTTCGCGGCGTTCCGGCTCCGCCGAGCGGCGCCTCCAGGATCAGGTCCGTCCCCGAAACGGTGTCCGTCCCTTCGCCCAGCCGCTCCCCCTTTTCGTCCAGGAGCGACAGGCGGCCCTTCTCTTCCAGAACCGCGAATCGCGTCTTTCCGCCGAACTTGAGCGGCGTAAACGAATAGATCCATGTTCCTGCCGGCAGGGGAAGCGAAGCGCCCCGCTCGATTCCGTTGTCGTTTCCCGACCGGCGCGACGCGGCTCTGAAAACGGGGCCTTCGAAGATCGTCGCCGGGTCCGACTCCTGCCCGGCCAGGACGACCCCTTCGGGACCCAGGTCGACGCTGCGAAGAAAGTAAGGCAGGCCGGCCGCGATCCGGCGGTATTCCTTCCCGTCGAATTCCCAGATGTCCGAGACGGCTTTCCCGGAGAGGTACCGCACGGCGACGATCTCCGCGATCCCGTTGCGGTTGAGGTCCGCGGCGTCCACGCGGACGAGCCCGCCTCCCGGGTACGGGATCCGGGCCTTCTCCGCGAGGTCGTCGGCGTCGACGCGATAGATCGCGACGGAGTCGGCATAAGCCGCGACCAGGTCATCCTTGCCGTCGCGGTCCGTGTCGGTCATCGCGACGGAGATCACGTCGCCGGGGATGCTGCGGCTTCTTGCGACCGTCCCGGCAAGCCGCGGAATCTTGCGCCGCGCCGCCCCGTCCCCGACCGCCTCGTCGCCGAAGAACGCCAGTTTCAGCTTGGCGGCCCCCTCGATGACCAGCCGCCGGTAGACGAACGGGATCTCCTGCGGCTGCGCCGGCGTTTCAGAGTCCGCCGCCGTGACGACGACCGTCTTCCCCTTCCCTGACTCCTCGACGGGCGCCAGGGTCAGGTCGAGCGTCACGCCGCGCCCGATCCGCGTCAGCGTCGCCCTGAGCGTATAGGTGGCCCCGAGCGCGCGGGCCTTCCGTTTCGCCGCATCGCCGTCCGCCCGCCCCCCGCCGGGTCCCGCCAGCCGGACTTCGAAGCGGTCCTGGAGCTTCTCTTTGAGCGCCTGCTCGAGCCGCAGGGCGAGAGCGTCCGTTTCGGCCGGCGCCGCGCCGCCCTGCGCGGCGGATGCGCTCCCGTAGACGATCTCCGGCGTGAACAGCGCGACCACCTGGTTCGCGGCCAGGACGGGGGCCGCCTCCTGCAGAAGAGCCAGACCGAGGAGGACGGGAAGGAGGAGGGTTCGGACCCTCATTTGACGAGAGGCGCCACCTTTTTGAAATCGGCAGTGGCGGCGACCTTCAAGAGCTGGAAGACGGCCGTCTCCGTGCTGAACACGGTGCAGCCCGCGTCGCGGAGCGCCTGGAGGCCGCTCCGGTAATTGTGGAGGAAGCGGGAGGAAACGGCGTCGTCGAGCACGAAGACGGAATAGCCGGCGCGCGCCGCGTCGACCGAGGTCTGGTAGACGCAGACGTGGGTCTCCATCCCGACGATCACGATCTGCCGGCGGCCCGCGGCGGCGATCGCCGCGAGGAATCCCTCGTCACGCGCGCAGCTGAACGTCACCTTTTCCAGGAGCCGGTGGTCTTTTCCGGCGAGCATCTCCCGGACCTCCGGGACCGTGCGGCCGAGCCCCTTCGGGTACTGCTCGGTGACGAGGATCGGCAGTCCGAGCGCCGCGGCGGCTTCGATCATGATCCGGATGTTCTTGAGAGACACCGGGTACAGCTCCGCGTCGATCGCCGGGACGAGCTTTTCCTGCACGTCCACCACGACGAGGATCGCGTCTTCCCTGTTCAGGAAATCGGTCAACCCGCCTGTCCTTCCGTCACCCCGCCGGAACGCGCGGCGGCTTGCGCCGGCGCGCACGGGATGACCTCCTCTTCCATAAGAGTCAGCTTCTCGAACCCGGTTTCGGTCACGAGATAGCTGTTTTCCAGCCCGACCGCGCCCTCGGACGGGAAGACGAATTTCGGCTCGAGCGCGAAGACCATCCCCGCCGACAGGACCGTCTTCGATCCCTTCGCGATGAAGGGAATCTCGTCGGCCTCGATCCCGACCCCGTGGCCGATGAACCTGACGTTGTATCCCGGCGGTCCCATGAAGTTGTCGGCGAAGGGACTGTGCGAGGCCATCTCCAGCCCGATCTCGTAGAGGTCGCCCGCCACCGCGCCGGGCCGGACGGCGCTTTCGATGTTCCTCATGACCTTGACGGCCATCTCGTGCGCCATGGAGAGCTTCGCGGACAGCTTCCCGCACAC
>JBLNEU010000231.1:0-4327 GCA_050263015.1 Deltaproteobacteria bacterium
GCCCCCCGCTCGCCGCCGCGGCGGCAGGTGACGACCACGTTCCACGGCTGCATGCGCATCGTCCGCCGGTCACGAGGCCTTCGGCCGGTACGAGCTGCGAACCAGCGGCCCCGAGACGACGCGCGTGAACCCGATCCGGCGCGCCGCCTCCCCCATCTCCGCGAACGCTTCCGGGGCCAGGTATTCGGCCGCCGGGATGTGCCCGGGTCCCGGGGGAAGGTACTGCCCCAGCGTGACGGACCGGCAGCCGGCAGCGTAGAGGTCCCTGAGGACTCCGGCCACCTCCTCCCGGCCCTCCCCGAACCCCGCCATGAGCCCCGACTTGAGCGCAAGATCCGGCGCCATCCCGCGGGCCCGGGCCAGCAGCTCGAGGGACCGGGCGTAGACCGCCCGGGGGCGTACGCGGGGATAGAGACGCGGAACCGTCTCGACGTTGTGGGCGAGCACGTCGGGCCGGGCTTCGACGACTTTGCGAAGCGCTTCCCGGCCGCCGCCGAAATCCGGGACGAGCAGCTCGATCTCCGGGGGCCGGGCGAGTCCCCGCAGGGCGTCCACGATGCGCGCGAAGTGGCCCGCGCCGCCGTCCGGGAGGTCGTCGCGCGTGACCGACGTCACCACAAGCGTCGTCCACCCGAGCTCGGCGGCGGCGGCGGCGACGCGGGACGGCTCGCCCGGGTCCGGGGGAGCCGGCGGCGCGTGCGGGACTGCGCAAAAGCCGCAGCCCCGCGTGCACGACGGCCCCAGGACGAGGATCGTGGCGGTCCCGGCCCCCCAGCACTCGCCCACGTTCGGACAGCGGGCGTCGCGGCACACGGTGCGCAAGCCCAGGCGCCGGAGCGACTCCGTCACGCGGTCGGCGGCGCCCCCGGCGGGGGCCCGGACCTTGAGCCAGGAAGGCCGCTCCGCCCGCGGGGACGCGCTCACGAGAATCCCCGGATGTGCCGGTCGCACGCCCCGGCCACGGCGCCCCGGATCTCGTCGACCGGCACCTCCCGGCCGACGGTTTCGGAAATCGACGTCGCCTCGCGGCCGACGAGCCCGCACAGGTGGATCCGCCTGAAGTACGACAGGTCGGTGCAGACGTTGAGGGCGAAGCCGTGATATGTCACCCATTGCCGGACGCCGACCCCGATGGAGGCGATCTTCTTCTCCCCGGTCCATACGCCCGTCAGCCCCTCGATCCGCCGGGCCGGGACGCCGAACGCCTCGATCGCCTCGATGAGCGCCGCCTCGACGGCCCGCACGTACCGGTGGACGTCGGGTTTCGCCAGGCGGACGATCGGGTATCCGACGAGCTGGCCCGGGCCGTGGTAGGTGACGTCGCCGCCGCGGCCGACCCGCTCCACCGCGATCCCCTCCCGCGCGAGTGATTCGGGGGAGACGAGGAGGTTTTTCGCGTTGCCCGCCCTCCCGAAGGTATATACGTGGGGATGCGTCAGCAACAGGAGCGTGTCCGCAACCGCGCCCCGTGCGCGCCGCTCGACGTAATCGAGCTGGACCTCGAGCGCCCGTCCGTACGCGACGTCTCCGAGCCAGACGGCGTCCATCGCCGGCTCCCTTAAGACCCGAACTCCCCTGCCTCCAGGATCTCGCGGACCCGGAAGAGGAATCCGTTGCCCGCGACGCCGTCTACGACCCGGTGGTCGTAGGCGAGGCACAGGATCATCACCGGGCGGACGACGATCGCGTCCTCGCCCCCGGCGTCGACCACCACCGGCCGTTTGACGACCTGACCCATCCGCAGGATGCCGACCTGCGGCTGGTTGATGATCGGCGTGCCGAAGAGGTTCCCCTTCGGGCCGGGATTGGTGACGCTGAACGTCCCCCCCGCGAGGTCGTCCGGCATGATCTTTCTCGCCGCGGCCCGCGCGGCGACATCGTCCACGGCCTTCGCGATCCCCTCGACGGACAGTGCGTCGGCGTTCCGGATGACCGGGACGATCAGCCCCCGGTCGGTGTCGACGGCCACGCCCATGTGGACCGCCTTCTTGACGACCGTCGTCTCCCCGGCGACGTGCGCGTTCATCATCGGGAAGTCGTGGAGCGCGAGAACGGCCGCGCGGATGACGAAGGGAAGGTAAGTGAGGGACACCCCCTCCCGTTTTTTCGCCGCCCGCAGCGCGGCGACCCTGTGCAGGTCCACCTCCGCGAACGTGTGGACGTGCGGAGAGGTCCTCTTGCTTGCGGCCATGTGCTCGGCGATCCGCTTCCGGATCGGCGTCCACGGCACGATCCGGTCCCCCTCGGGGGTCGCGGTTTCCCCGGGGACCGGAGCCGGGGCCACAAGGGCCGCACGCGGGGGAAGCGTCGGGGCGGACGGAATCGCGGGCGAAGGGGCCGGCGGCGCGGATGGCGGCACGGGCGGCAGCGGAGGCGGCGGAGGGGCCGCGGCTTCCCGGCGGAGCAGGTAATCTTCCACGTCCTTCTTCGTCACCCGCCCTTCGATCCCGGTTCCGGGGATCTGCGCGATGTCGAGCCCGTACTCGGCCACCATCCTGGCGACCACCGGGGAGACGCGGAGCCCGCGCCCCTCCCCCGCGGGCGGCGGGGCGGGAGGAGGCGGAGACGGAGCGGCGGCGCGCGGCGCGGGGGGAATGGGCGGGCCGGTCTTGCGGGCCATCGCCCCCGGGGCCCCCTCGGACTCCTCGTCCCACTTCGGGGGAGAGGGGGGAGCCGGCGCGACGGCGCCCTTTGCCGTTTCGATCCGGGCGAGGACTTCCCGGATCGGGACGACCTGGCCCTCCTTCGCCACGATCTCCACGATCGTCCCGGCTTCGGGCGACGGGATCTCGGCGTCCACCTTGTCGGTGGAGATCTCGACGAGCGGCTGGTCCTTGGCCACCGCGTCGCCGGCCTTGACGAGCCACTTGACCACGACCCCTTCGATCACGCTTTCCCCGAGCTGCGGCATGACGACGTCGATGCGCATGGGATCCCCTTTGACTTAATAGGCAGCCAGCGTCCGGATGGCTTCCGTTACCTTCTCCTGGTTCGGCAGGATGAACTCCTCCAGCGGCCCCGCGAACGCGTTGTGGGTGTCCTGCGAGGCGAGGCGCATGACCGGGCCGTCGAGGGACTCGAACAGGTCCTGGGCGATCCGGGCGGCCACCTCGCCTCCGATCCCGCCGGTCAGGCGCGCCTCGTGGACGACGAGGACCTTGCCCGTCTTCCTCACGGAGGCGTAGATCGTCTTCCAGTCGATGGGAAGGAGCGTCCGGAGGTCGATCACCTCGATGTCGACCTCGGCGGAGAGGTCGCGGGCGGCCTTCATCACCGCATGGACCGGCGAGCCGTACGTCACGACCGTCAGGTCCCGGCCCTCCTTGCGCAGCGCCGCCTTCCCGATCGGCACCACGTAGTCGTCCGCCGGGATCTCCTCCTTGATCCGCCGGTAGAGGAACTTGTGCTCGAGGTAGATGACCGGGTCGTCGTCCCGGATCGCGGCCTTGAGCAGTCCCTTGGCGTCGTAAGCCGTGGCCGGCGCCACCACTTTGAGCCCCGGCACGTGGCAGAACCACGCCTCGGGGTTCTGGGAATGGTAGAGCCCGCCGTGGACCCCGGCCCCGCACGGCCCCCGCACGACGAGGGGACAGGCGGCCTGTCCTCCGTGCCGGTACCGCAGCGTCGCCGCCTGGTTGACGATCTGGTCGAAGCCGCACGAGATGAAGTCGATGAACTGCATCTCGCAGACCGGGCGCATCCCGTGGACGGCGAGCCCGATCCCGGCCCCCACGATGAGCGACTCGGCGATCGGCGTGTCGATCACGCGCTCCGCGCCGAACTTCTCCGCGAGCCCCTCGGTCGCCTTGAACGCCCCCCCGAGAACACCCACGTCCTCGCCGAGCAGCATCACGCGCTCGTCCCGCGCCATCTCCTCGTGCATCGCCTGGTTGATCGCCTGGACATAGGTGACGACGGGCATCGCCTCACTCCTCCGTGATCGGCGTTGCGTACAGGTCTTCCATCGCCTCGGGGCCTTCCGGAAGCGGGCTCGCCTCCGCGAACGCGACGGCCCCGTCGACGATCGCCTTGACCCTCTGCGACACCTCGGCCTTGATGGCGGCGAGGTCGTACTTCCGCTTGGCGAGGTAGACCTCCCACTGCTCGATGGGATCGCGGCTCTCCCACGCCACGAGCTCCTCGTCGTTCCGGTACGTGGCCCGGTCGTGCTCCGAGTGGCCGTGGTAACGGTACGTCTTGCATTCCAGGTAGGTGGGGCCCTCCCCCCTTCGCGCCCGGTCGACCGCCTTCCCCGCGGCCTTGAGCACCGCGTGGAGGTCGTTCCCGCCGCACACCTCCCCCCGGAACCCGTACCCGGCGGCGCGGT
>JBLNEU010000232.1:0-7258 GCA_050263015.1 Deltaproteobacteria bacterium
AGAGCCCGCGCAGGAGATCGCTCCTGCCCTGCGCCGATCGCTTTCGCTCCCGCACGAGGTCGAGGATCTCGAGGATCGCCTCCTCCCCGTCGCCGACGAGGAGGGCGTCGAAGAACGGCGCGACCGGCGCGGGATTCACGGTGCAGACGCCCCCGCCCAGGACGAGGGGATCGTCCTCGCCGCGTTCCGCCGCGAGAAGGGGAACGCCCGCCAGGTCGAGCATGGCGAGGACGTTGGTGTACGTGAGCTCGTAGGTGCGCGAGAAGTCGAGGACGTCGAACTCCCTTGCGGCGCGCCCGGATTCGAGGGAGCGCAGCGGGGTCCCGCTTTCCCTCATGTGAGCTTCCATGTCCCGCCACGGGGCGAAGGCCCGCTCGCAGAGCGAACCGGGGCGGGCGTTGAGGATCTCGTACAGCAGGAGGATCCCGAGGTGGGACATGCCGATCTCGTACACGTCGGGAAAGGCGAGCAGCGTCCGGGTCTCGGCCGTTTCCCAGGGCTCCGCCGGCCCGCGGACTTCGCAGCCGGAATACCGCGACGGCTTCTGGATCGCGTGGGGAATGGTCCGCATCTTTCTACAATCCCAATTTATTTTTGAAAAATCAACGCGTTCGCGTTAAATTAACCGGTGATCACGGCGACGGGGGCAAAAGGCATCGGTGCGTCTCATGTGGAGCCAGGGGGCTGAAGTCGCTTTCCGCGAAGGCGAGTTTTTCGGCCGGGAAGCGGAACTGACGGCGCTCCTGCGGGTGGGCCTCGAGGGGCGGACGGGCATCGGGGCGTCCGTGCTCATCTACGGGCCGCCCAACATCGGGAAGTCGTCCCTCCTCCTCAAGACGAAGTCGGACCTGCAGTCGCTCCCGGAAGGGACGGCGCTTCCCCGGCCGTTCCCGTTCTACTACTCGTTCAGCAAGATCCTGTCCCACCCGCTCGCGCTTTCCCAGCACTTCCTCCAGGAGTACATGTGGCAGCTCCTCGTGTTCCTGGGAGAGGAGCCGCGGGCCGCCTTCGACCCCGAGGCGATGTGCGAGGGGCTGGGCGGCCACGGCATCGCCGGCTGCCGCGACTTCGTCGCCGCCCACCGGAAATTCTCGGACACGGGGGACGGGCTGTCCGCGCTGGCCAACGCCTTCTCGTTCCCCTTCACGACCGGGGGGAAGGAGTTCTACCCGGTCTTCCTGCTCGACGACTTCCAGTACACGATCAAGCTCCAGAACATTCCGGACGGGGCCATCTTCTCGATCCTCAGGCCCTACATCAAGTCGGGACATTTCCCGATGATCGTGTCGGGCTCGTCGCCCGGCCACGTGACGTCCTCGCTCAAACGGGAGGGGCTGTTCGGCTCCTTCCAGCTGATCGAGGTCGGCGGGCTCGCCCCGGACGCGTCCGTCAGGATGTGGGCGTCCCTGTTCGAAAAGCGGCAGATCCGGATGCCGGACCACCTCCTGCCGCGCGCGGCGGAGCGCCTCGGCCACGTGCCGATCTACCAGCGCATGTTCACGGAGGACCTGTCCTTCCGCAACGCCCAGGTGAACGACGACGTGGACTTCGAGAACATGTATGCGCTGTCCGTCACGGAGGGAAAGCTGAACCGCTACTGGCGGGAGTTCTTCGAGAACTCCTTCCCGGCACGCTCCCAGAGGGCACGGGCCATCCGGTTCCTGAAACGGGTCCTGTGCGACAGGTTCCCGATCGATTCCTACGAAGGCGCCCTCTCGCTCATGGGGGCCCCGCCGGAGGAAGGCGTGGAGATCCTCTCGGCGCTCGAGTTCAAGGGGCTCATCAAGTCGGACTTCGAGCACATCGATTTCGTCAGCGACCCGGTCCTGGCGGATTTCCTCTACTGGGCCTTCGAGCGCGGGGTCCTCGGCAGGAGCCCGTCGCAGACGGCCGCCGCCATCGTCCAGGCCAAGCTCTCGCGGGCCGCCCTCGAGAGCGGGGGCGGCGAGCGGGAAAAACGGGCCGCGACCGCCAAGGAGCTGATGCGGCGGTGGGACTGCCGCGAGGTCCCCGCCGTGCTGTTCGACTTCGGGCGGTTCCGGGAGAAGTACGGGGGAAAGGGCCTTTTCGAGGTCGTGATCGGCCTGGGCGAGGAGATGGACAAGGTGCGCCTCCCCAAGATCAGTTCCGTCTCGACGGGTTACCGGACGCGGCGCGGGGCGGCCCGGTTCGACTTCGACCTGGTCGGGTACGGGTTCCGGGACGCCGACTTCTCGGAAGAGAACCTGGTGATCTGGGCCGTGGACGTCTGCGTCGAGAGAACGCTTTCGAAGCCTGAGGTCGAGCATTTCGAGAACCGGTGCCGGCTCCTGTCCATCGAGAAGGGCCTTCGGGAGGAGCAGCTCAGGAAGTGGATCCTTTTCGAAGGGTCCGTGGAGCCGGCCGCGCTCGAGGCCGCCGCGCGTTTCGGCATCCACCTCACCCACGGTTCCCAGGTGCGCCTCTTCCTCAACGTCTTCGGGATGGAGGAGATCGAGCGGACGCCGCCGCGCCCCCCGGCGCCGGAGCCGCCGGCGCAGGACCGGCCCCTCGAGTTCGAGCTCGTCCTGCCGATCAAGGCCGAGACCGAGGTCGTCGCGGCCCGCGTGGCCGAAGAGGTGGCAGGCTACGCGTCCCTGGACAAGGACTCCGTGGACCGCGTCAAGATGGCCATCATCGAGGCGTGCATCAACGCCTTCGAGCACGGCGGTGTCGAGTCGGGAAAGGTCAGGCTCAGGTACATCCTCTCGCCCGGGAAGATCGAGATCTTCGTCCAGGACGAAGGGAAGGGATTCCGGCCCGACAGGAAGGAAAGCGAATCGCGGCGCAACCGGGGCTGGGGGTTGAAACTGATCCGCGAACTGGTGGATGATGTGGAGGTCGCGACGGGCGAAACGGGAACCACCGTCCGCATGGTCAAATATTTCGGGCGGGACCCGGGCACGGACGCGACGACAATGCCGGACTCCGAGGAGCGAACGCCGTGAACTATCTGACCGTCGACACCCGCGAAGTGAACGGGACCCGGATCCTGTACCTGAACGGCTACCTGAACAGTCTCCTCGGCGAGGAGGTCGAGCGGGTGGTCCAGGCCCTGCTCGAAGCGGGGGGACAGCGCGTCCTGCTCAATTTCGAGGGGACCCGGCTCGTCAACAGCATCGGCATCTCGTTCATCATCGGCGTCGTCGAGAAGACGATGGCGCGCAACGGCATGCTGGCGTTCTGCTCGCTCTCCCCCATCAACCGCGATCTCTTCCGGATCACCGGGGTGGCGCGCAGCGTCAAGTCGTTCGTGACCGAGGACGAGGCGCTGGCCTGGTTCGGAGGGCATTGCTGACCGGGCTCCCCGCCCCGCGGGATGGCCGGGGGCGGCCGTCCGGCGTCCGGCGGCATCGGCCGATCAGATCGAGGCGAGCAGGGCGCGCAGCGACGAGACCGCCCGGTGGAAGTGCTCGACCCGGTGCGGCTCGACGGTGAGGATCGGGCGCGCCCCGGCGTCACGGACGGCCAGGATCACTCCGAGAAAATTGATGGACCCCTCCCCGACGGGGAGATGATCGTCGCGTAGCCCCCGGTTGTCGTGGACGTGCATCTCCCGGATCCGCGGACCGAGCGCCTCCGCCCATTTCTGGAGGGGGAGGCGCGAGAAGAGCGTCGCGTGCCCCGGATCGAAGCAGAAGGACAGGCGCGCGGACCCCACGGCGTCCCGAAGGCGCAGCAGGTGGTCGGGGACATCGTCGAAGACGTTCTCCAGGAAGATATCGACTCCCGCGTCCTCCGCCGCTTCCGCGATCTCCGAGAAGGAGCGGCGCGCGGGCTCGAACCACTTCTCCGGCGCGAAGTCGAAAAGCCAGTCGAAGTAGCCGCCGTGGACCACGACTCCCAGCGGCCGGAACGCCGGGGCCAGGGCGATCGCCTGGCGGATGCGGCGGACCGAGAGACGGCGCGCCTCCTCGTCGCGCGCGCCCGGCCAGATGTCCTCGAAGGGGGCGTGGAACGTCGACGAGGCGACGCCGGCGGACCGGAGCGACTCCGCGGCCGCCCGGGCCCGTTCGGGCGAAAGGGCGTCCAGCACCGACGCCGAGAAGTAGATCTCGGCCCCCACGCCCTTGCCGGCGATGAGCGCGGCCGTGCCCTCCGTCTCGATCATCGGAAACGGGACCGTGCTGTGGATCGTCGAGTCCATGCGCCTTCTCCCCGGTCCCGTTTCGGGACCGGGGAGAAGATACAGCATCCCGCGGGCCCGGGCAAGCGCCGGCGGGGAAACGGCGCCGGCGGGGAAACTGCTTGACAGCCGCCCGGTATACTGCATACATTATCGGGAATCGGGGGAAGGGGCCCACCTTGCAAAAGCTGAAAATCCAGATCGACAATCACATGACGCTCCGCGAGAAGATCGTGGAGACGGTGCGCAGCGCCATCGTCAACGGCCACCTGCCGGCGGGGACGCGCGTCGCGGAGCCGGAGCTCGCGGACCGGTTCGGCATCAGCCGGACCCCCATCCGGGAAGCGTTCCGCCAGCTCGAGTCGGAAGGATTCATCACGGTGGTGCCCCGCAAGGGCGCCGTCGTGGCGTCGCTCTCGGCGAACGACGTGTCCGACTTCTACGACCTCAAGGCCCTCCTCGAGGGATACGCGGCCCGCTGCGCGGCCCGGAAGCTCACGGAGAAGGACCTCTCCAAGATGGAGTCCGTGAACCGCCAGATGGAAGCGGCCGCGGCCAGGAAGGACCTCCGCAAGGTCCTGACGCTCCACAACGAGTTCCACGACATCTTCCTCACGGCGTGCGGCAACGAGAAACTCCACACCCTGGTCCAGAGCCTCGTCATGCAGTTCCAGCGGTTCCGCCTCATCCTCGCGATGCCGGGGCGCATCGAGGGATCCATCAAGCAGCATCGCGAGATCATCGACGCTTTCCGGAAGCAGGACGGGGCGCTCGCGGAGACGCTCGTCCAGAAGAACGCCCTGTACGGAAAGAAGATCCTTCTCAGGGAACTCGCCAAGGGGTGACCCGGGGCATTCATGCCCAACGCGGACGCGCTTCGCAAGATTCCCTCCGTCGCATTTCTCCTCGAAACCGCTGACGTGAAATCGCTCCTCGCGCGACACCCGCGCGCCGTCGTCGTGGACGCCGTCCGGAAGGGCCTCGCCGCGCTGCGGCTGGAGGCGGTCGGGCCCGGCGGCGCGGGCGGGTGGAGCCGGGATGAGTGGACATCGGCGCTCGTCGCCCGGCTGCCCGGGGACATCGCGGCGGCCGAGGGGATTCTCCTCAAGCCCGTCATCAACGCCACCGGGATCGTGATCCACACCAACCTCGGGCGCGCCCCCCTGGCGGAGGAGGCGATCAGGGCGGTCTCCCGGACCGCGGGGCGGTACGCGAACCTGGAGTACGACCTCGGCGCCGGGACCCGGGCGACGCGCCACTCCCTCGTCGAGGAGGCGATTCTCGCGCTCACGGGCGCCGAGGCGGCGCACGTGGTCAACAACAACGCGGCGGCGGTGCTCCTGTGCCTCGCGGGCCTCGCGCGCGGAAGGGACGTCATCGTCAGCCGGGGGGAGCTCGTCGAGATCGGCGGGTCGTTCCGGATCCCCGACATCATGGCCGAAAGCGGCGCGAATCTCGTCGAGGTGGGGACCACCAACCGCACGCGGATCGCGGACTACGAGCGGGCGGCCGGGCCCCGGACCGCGCTGCTGCTCAAGGTGCATCGTTCCAACTTCACCATGTCCGGGTTCATCGAGGAGGCGTCGGCCGCCGAGCTGGCCGCCCTGGGAGGGCGCCTCGGAGTTCCCGTCATGGAGGACCTCGGCTCGGGCGCGCTCTTCGATTTCCACGCGGCGGGGATCCCGGGGACGCCGACGGTCCGGCAGGCGCTGGCGGCGGGGCCGGGAATCGTGACGGTCAGCGGGGACAAGCTCCTGGGGGGGCCGCAGGCGGGGATCATCGTGGGGAGGAAGGAGCTCGTCGCCTCCTTGAGGAAACACCCCCTGTCGCGCGCCCTGAGGGTGGACAAGATGTGCCTGGCCGCCCTCGCCGCCACGCTGGGCCTGTACGCGGACGAGAGGCGGGCCGTCGCCCGCGTCCCGGTCCTGCGGATGATGACCGAGCCGGAAAAGACGATCCGCGGCCGCGCGCGGCGGCTTGTCCGGCTTCTGGGCCGGGCCGGGAACGCCGGGGGGCTCGTCCTGGCGGTCGAGCGCGGGCTCTCCTCGCCGGGCGGCGGCGCGATGCCGGACGTCGAGATCCCCACAGCCTGCGTGGCGGTATCCCACCCGGCCGTCCGGGTCGAGGAGCTCGAGCAGCGGCTTCGGAAAGGGACTCCCCCCGTGGTGGGGCGGATCGTCAGGGGCAAGCTGCTTCTCGACATGCGCACCGTGGCCGACGGCGAGGTCAGGGAACTGGCGGCCGCGCTCGCGGCCGCCGGGGAAGGCCGGCCTTGACCGTCCCCGCCCGGACGGATAAAGTGATTCCATATTTTCTCCTCCGGGGTCCCGATGCTTAACTCCGGCGTTCTCGTTCTGAACAGGGCCTTCTTCCCCGTCCACGTGACGAGCGCCCGCCGGGCGTTCTGCCTCCTTTACGCCGGGCTGGCCCGGGCCGTCACCCCCCAGTACGAGCTGTTCGACTTCAAGTCGTGGAGCGAACTCTCGGCCCGCGCGGGCGACGACGCGGTGGGCCTCGTCGGGAGGATGATCCGGGTTCCCCGCGTGGTCGTCCTGACCGCGTACGACCGGATCCCGAGGCGCACGGTGCGGTTCAGCCGCCGCAACATCTTCGTCCGCGACCGGAACACCTGCCAGTATTGCGGGAGATCGCACCCGACCGCCGAGCTGAACCTCGACCACGTCACGCCGAGGTCGCGGGGCGGCGAGACGAGCTGGGAGAACATCGTCTGCAGCTGCCTGCCGTGCAACAAGCGGAAAGGGGGCCGGCTGCCGGAGGAGGCGGGGATGCGCCTGGTCGGCAGGCCCGCCCGGCCCCACTGGTCGCCCCAGTACGCGTTCTCGCTCCGGGCCCCGATCCACAAGGAGTGGCTCCCGTTCCTGAACCTGGTCGACGTGACGTACTGGAACCTCGAGCTCGAGGCGTGACGGGGCGAAAGGGCGCCTTTTCTCTGGAATCCCTCCTCTTCATCGTCGGACACCCCCTGTCGCACACTTTAAGCCCCGCGATGCACAACGGCGTGATCCGCAGGCGCCGGCTTCCCCTGCGCTACGTGGCGGTGGACCTCGCGCCCGGCCGGCTCCCCGAGTTCTTGAGGGTGGTCCGAGAGGCGAA
>JBLNEU010000233.1:0-5820 GCA_050263015.1 Deltaproteobacteria bacterium
GCCGAGGACCCCGACAAGGACATCAACATCTACGTCAACTCGCCCGGCGGGCTCGTGACGGCGGGAATGGCCATCTACGACACGATGCAGTTCATCAAGCCGCAGGTGGCCACCGTGTGCATCGGGCAGGCCGCCTCGATGGCGGCGGTGCTCCTGGCCGGAGGCGCCCACGGCAAGCGCACGGCGCTGCCCAACGCGCGGATCCTCATCCACCAGCCGATGGGGGGGGCGCGGGGCCAGGCGACGGAGATCGAGATCCACGCCAAGGAGATCCTGAGGATGCGGGAGGAGCTCAACCGGATCCTCGCCCGGCACACGGGGCAGCCGTTCGAGCGGATCGCGGCCGACACGGAGCGGGACTATTTCATGTCGGCGGAGCAGGCGAAGGCGTATGGTATAATCGACAACGTGGTCGAGAAGAGGCCGGCTTCGGCGAAGCCGCTCACGGACTGACGGAGGCCCCGATTTGACCCGGAAACCCAACGACAAGGCGAATCTCCTCGTGTGCTCCTTCTGCGGGAAGGCGCAGAACGAGGTGCGCAAGCTCATCGCGGGGCCGACGGTCTACATCTGCGACGAATGCGTCGAGCTCTGCAACGACATCATCACCGAGGAGTACGAGGTCGAGGATTCGCTCGACGAGAAGCGGCGCCGCCTCCCCAAGCCGACCGAGATCAAGAAGACCCTCGACGAGTACGTCGTGGGCCAGGACCGGGCCAAGAAGATCCTCTCGGTGGCGGTCTACAACCATTACAAGCGCATCGAGTCCAAGACCGGCGAGGGGGTGGAGCTCCAGAAGTCGAACATCCTGCTCCTGGGGCCCACCGGCAGCGGCAAGACGCTTCTCGCCCAGACGCTCGCCCGGATCCTCAACGTCCCCTTCACGATCGCGGACGCGACGACCCTGACCGAGGCGGGTTACGTCGGCGAGGACGTCGAGAACATCATCCTCGCCCTCCTGCAGGCCTCCGACTACGACGTGGAGAAGGCCCAGAAGGGGATCGTCTACATCGACGAGATCGACAAGATCGCCCGGAAGTCGGAAAACCCCTCGATCACCCGGGACGTTTCCGGGGAGGGCGTGCAGCAGGCGCTCCTCAAGATCCTCGAGGGCACCGTCGCCAACGTCCCCCCGAAGGGCGGGCGCAAGCATCCGCAGCAGGACTTCATCAAGGTCGACACGACCAACATCCTGTTCGTCTGCGGGGGGGCGTTCGTGGGGCTGGACGGCATCGTCGAGCGCCGCACCACGAAGAAGACGATGGGCTTCGCGGCCGACATCGTGTCCAAGTCCGAAAAGAGCATCGGCCGGATCCTCGAGGCGGTCCAGCCCGAGGACCTCATCAAGTACGGCCTGATCCCCGAGTTCGTCGGCCGCCTCCCCGTGACCGCGACCCTGCACGAGCTCAACGAGGACGCGCTCGTCCAGATCCTCACGCGTCCGAAGAACGCCCTGGTCCGCCAGTACCAGCGGCTGTTCGATTTCGAGAACGTCAAGCTGGAATTCACGGAAGAGGCGCTTCGCTCCATCGCGCGCCAGGCGATCGAGCGGAAGGCGGGCGCGCGCGGACTGCGGTCCATCCTCGAGCACATCATGCTCGACGTCATGTACGAGATCCCGTCCCAGAGCAACATCAAGAAGTGCATCATTTCCGACGACGTCGTGAACGGCAGGATCCCCCCGGAGATCGTCCAGGGCAAGAAGGCCGAACTGGCGTAGCGATTCGACCGCGGAGGGCCTGATGGAAGACAGGAAAAGAATCCTGCCGCTGCTGCCGCTGCGCGACATCGTCGTGTTTCCCCACATGGTGGCGCCGCTGTTCGTGGGCCGCGACAAGTCGATCGCGTCGCTGGAGGCGGCCCTGTCGCAGGACCGGCTCATCTTCCTGGGCGCCCAGAGGGACGCTTCCACGAACGAGCCGCACGAGGACGACATCTTTCGCGTCGGCACGGTGTCCCACATCATGCAGCTCCTGAAGCTCCCGGACGGGACCGTCAAAGTCCTCGTTGAGGGGCGGTACCGGGCGCGGGTCCTGCACTACCTTCCCAACGACCGGTATTTCCAGGTGAGCATCGAGGACTTTCCGCTCCAGCGCATCGGGGGCGCGCACGGCGAGGCGCTGGTCCGGAACGTCCAGTCCTCCTTCGAGAATTTCTCGAAGCTGAGCAAGAAGATCCCGGCGGAGGTGCTCGCCCAGGTCGCCGCGATCGAGGAGCCGGCGAAGCTCGCCGACACGATCGCCTCCCACCTGCCGGTCAAGCTGTCCGACAAGCAGTCCGTCCTCGAGATGGAGACGGTCCGGGAGCAGCTCGAGAAGCTCCTCACGCTCATGGAGGCCGAGATCGAGATCCTCGAGATCGAGCGCCGGATCCGGGGCCGCGTCAAGAAGCAGATGGAGCGGACGCAGCGGGAGTTCTACCTGAACGAGCAGATGCGGGCCATCCAGAAGGAGCTCGGGCACGGCGACGAGGGGCGGTCCGACATCGACGACCTCGAGGAGAAGGTCAAGAAGAAGGGGATGAGCAAGGAGGCGCTCCAGAAGGGCGAGAAGGAGATCAAGAAGCTCCGGATGATGTCGCCGATGTCGGCGGAGGCCACCGTCAGCCGCAACTACATCGACTGGCTCGTCTCCATCCCGTGGCAGGAGCGCACCGAGGACAAGCTCGACATCGACGCCGCCGAGAGGATCCTGAACGAGGACCATTACGGGCTGGAGAAGGTCAAGGAGCGGATCCTGGAGTACCTCGCGGTCCGCAAGCTCGTGGCGAAGCTCAAAGGCCCGATCCTGTGCTTCGTGGGCCCGCCCGGGGTGGGGAAGACCTCCCTCGCCAGGTCGATCGCGCGCTCGACGGCGCGGAAGTTCGTCCGCATGTCGCTGGGCGGCGTCAGGGACGAGGCCGAGATCCGCGGCCACCGGCGGACCTACATCGGGGCGCTGCCCGGCAAGATCCTCCAGCAGATGAAGAAGGCCGGGACCGTGAACCCGGTGTTCCTGCTCGACGAGGTCGACAAGATGTCGATGGACTTCCGGGGCGACCCGTCGGCGGCGCTCCTCGAGGTGCTCGACCCCGAGCAGAACAACACGTTCAACGACCATTACCTCGACGTGGATTACGACCTGTCCGACGTCATGTTCATCACGACGGCGAACATGCTGCACGGGATCCCGCCGGCCCTGCAGGACCGGATGGAGATCATCCGCCTCCCCGGCTACACGGAGATCGAGAAGCTCCACATCGCCCGGCGGCACCTGATCCTCAAGAAGCTCGAGGAGCACGGGCTCTCGTCGGACCGGGTGTCGTTCAGCGACGGCGCGATCCTGCAGATCATCCGCTACTACACGCGGGAGGCCGGCGTGCGGAGCCTGGAGCGGGAGATCGCCTCGATCTGCCGGAAGATCGCCCGGGAGGTGGTCAGGCACCCCGAGACCGCGACCGTGCGCGTGACCCCGCCGCTGGTCCGCAAGCACCTGGGCCCGACGAAGTACCGGTACGGGGAGGCCGAGGAGAAGCGCCAGGTCGGCCTCGCCACGGGGCTCGCGTGGACCGAGGTCGGCGGCGAGCTCCTTCTGATCGAAGCGGCCATCATGCCCGGCAAGGGGAACCTTAAAGTGACGGGCAAGCTCGGCGAGGTGATGCAGGAGTCGGCCCACGCGGCCCTCTCCTACATCCGGACCCGGGCGGAGCGCATGGGGCTCGAGAAGGAGTTCTACCAGAAGCTCGACATCCACATCCACGTGCCGGAGGGGGCGATCCCGAAGGACGGCCCTTCGGCGGGGATCACGATGGCGACGGCCCTCGCGTCGGCGTTCCTGAAGGTCCCGGCCCGCAACGATCTCGCGATGACGGGCGAGATCACCCTGCGCGGGCGCGTGCTGCCGATCGGCGGGGTCAAGGAGAAGCTGCTGGCGGCGCACCGCGGCGGGATCAAGACCGTGATCCTGCCGGCCGAGAACGAGAAGGACCTCGTCGAGATCCCGGCGAAGATCCGGAAAAACCTCAAGATCATCTTCGTCGGCCACATGGACGAGGTGATCGCGGCGGCGATCGAGATGCCGGCCGACGCGAGGCCGGCCGAGCCGCAGTCGCCCCCGGTGGTGGCGGACGGCGCCGCCTCGGAAGACGTCATCCGCCACTGAAAGTTCAGGGACGTTCCTGGACTTTTCCCCGCGCGACGGCGATCCGCGCGCCGGCCGCCGCGGCGATCCTTTCGGCCTCCTCCCGCCCGATCACTCCGGGCAGCGGCAGGAAGCCCTTTTCCTTTCCGCGAACCTCCGCAAGGAGCAGGGCCGCGCGCGCCAGCGTGACGCCGGCAAGCCGCCCGTCCGGGTCGGTCACCGACGCCGTCTCGAACCCGCCGCCCGCGGCGACCACGCCGCCGGCCGCCGCCGGCGATTCCGCGCCGCCCCCCAGGGACCGCCGGAGCCAGAAGAGGAAGGCCGCGGCGAATTCGCGTCCCACGGCCCCGAAGGCGCGAAGGCGACCGATCCGCCGAAAGAGGGCGGCCCCTCCTTCCGGCAACCCCAGGAGAGTCCCGCTTCCGGCCTCGACGTAGGCCCCGGGCGGGGCGCCCGGGGGAGGGGGGGCCGGTCCGCCCCGCGGCGTCCCCGCCATCCTCCGGAAGAAGGCGTATCCGCCGAACCGGTCGGGGGAGCAGAACAGGAACCGCAGAGCGTCCCCGGGCGCGCGTCCCCCGCGGGCTCCCGGGAAATGGTCCGAAAGGAGCTCGGTCCATCCCGGGAGCAGGCCGCTTCCCGAGACGAAAGGGACCCCCGCGCGCCGCGCGGCCTCGTGGACTTCCCGCCGGTCGGCATCGGAAAGAGGCCCGTCGCCGATGCTCGCGGCCGCCGTGGCGGCGGCCGCGCAGGTCATGAGGATGGTCTTCTCGTACTCCGCGCACGGCCCGACGGCGTTGGCCACGGCGTCGAGGCCGCCGAGGAGGCGCTCGAGCTCGCGGGGTCTTCCCGCGTCGGCCATCGCGTAACGGCACTTGGGCGACAGCGCCTTCGCGAGCTTTTTCGCCTGGCGCACGTCGTAATCCACGAGGAGGAGCTCACGGACTTCCGGGCGCGCGGCGAGCTCGCGGGCCGCCGCCTGTCCCACGAAGCCCGTCGCGCCGAGGAGGGCGATCTTCATGGCGCCATCATACCAGACCGGGCCGCGGCGGGCGCGCCGGCGATCGCGTCCCCGAAGGGGTTCCCGACCGGCGTGTCCCGCCCGCGCGTCCGAATCGCGTTGACACGTCCGGACCGTTTTGGTATTTTGGGAAGTCCTGATTTCCGGACGGTTTCGGGCGGATAGTTCAGCTGGTAGAGCATCGCCCTTACAAGGCGAGGGTCGCAGGTTCAACTCCTGTTCCGCCTACCAGTCGGTTTCGATTCGGGGTGGTAGTTAAGCTGGTTATAACGCCGGCCTGTCACGCCGGAGGCCGCGGGTTCAAGTCCCGTCCACCCCGCCATCTTTCCGTTGAAGGCCCGCGGATCGCGTCCGCGGGCCTCTTTCATTGGCAACCCATTCCCGAAAAGGAGAGGACCGCATGGAGATCGGAAACGATGTTGCTGCCCGAAGCGTCATCGCAGGATCGATCCGGACTGGTGCTGCCGTGATGGCACGGCCGATTCGGGGTCTTGGGGGCGCGGTGATCGCGATCGCGATGATCCTCGCGCTCCTATGCGGAGACAACGCCCGCGGCGACGTCTCCATTCGCGAAGTGACGACATCCGAAGCGGCCGACCTGGTTCGCGAGGGTCGGGGACGCGACGTGGTCGTGGTCCTTTGCCAGTCCGCGTGCCCAAGATCCCGCGCCGCCTTGTCGGAGCT
>JBLNEU010000234.1:0-2750 GCA_050263015.1 Deltaproteobacteria bacterium
AACGCGGCGGTCGACATCACCGGGACGATCGACGCCAAGATCGCGGCGCTGCGGCGCCACGCGAGCCAACTCGGCGACCGGGACCCGTCGGAGATGATCCGCGCGTGGGCCCGCGAGGAGGCGAGGAAGGCAGGCACTCGGGGGGCGCGGGCAAAGGGCAAGGGGACCGGCGACAGGAGTTCGACCGGTCCGAAGTATTGCGAATCGTTCCGCGTCATGCGGATCCGGCAGCGGGAAGAGGAGCCCGAAGCGGGAGGGTGATCCGGCCGCCGGACGCGGCGAACCGAGAAAGCGGTCGCCGCGCCGCCGTGGTCACCTGTCGCCGTAGGCGATCCGGTAGATCAGGCCGGCCTTGTCGTCGGAGACGAGCAGGGCGCCGTCGGGCATCACCTGGACGTCCACGGGACGGCCCCAGGCGCGTCCGCCTTCAAGCCACCCTTCCGCGAAGACCTCGTAGCCGGCTGCCCGGTTGTCCCTGAGCGTGACGCGGGTCACCCGGTACCCGACGGGCGTCGAGCGGTTCCATGACCCGTGCTCGGCGATGAAGATCCCGTTGCGGTATGCGGGCGGAAACATCGACCCCGTGTAGAACCGCATCCCGAGGCTCGCCGAGTGTGCGGGGAGCTCCCGCTCCGGGGGCGTGAACGCGCGCCCTTTCCCGCGCGCGCCGAAATCCGGATCGCGGACGTCCTTCCCGTGCAGGTAGGGGAAACCGAAGTGAAGTCCCTTGCGCGGCGCGCGGTTGAGCTCGTCGGGCGGACGGTCGTCGCCCAGCCAGTCGCGCCCGTTGTCGGTGAACCAGAGATCCTTCGTTTCCGGGTTCCAGTCGAAGCCGACCGTATTGCGGACGCCCGAGGCGAAAACCTCGAATCCGGTGCCGTCGCGCTTCATCCGGGTGATGGAGGCATAGCGCGGGTCGTCCCGCTCGCAGACGTTGCACGGCGCCCCCACGGGGACGTAGAGCAACCCGTCCGGACCGAAGCGGATGAATTTCCAGCCGTGGTGGGCGTCCTTCGGGAACGAATCGTTGACGACGACGGCTTTCGGCGGGCCGTCGATGCGCGATTCGATGCCGTCGTACCGGAGGACGCGGCCGATCTCGGCAACGTAGAGCGCCCCGTCGCGGAACGCCACGCCGTTGGGGCTGTCGAGGCCGCGGGCGATCGTGACGACCCGGCGCTTCCCGCCGCCGGTCCCGCCGTGGAGGACCGCGTAGACCTCACCTTCGCGGGTGCCGACGAACAGCGTCCCCTTCGCGCCGAGCGTCATCGAGCGCGCATTCGGGACCTCGGCGTAGACGGTGATCCGGAATCCCGGCGGAAGCCGGATGTCCCCGAGGCGCCCCTCCGCGGCGCACCCGACCGTCGCGGCCATGATGACCGCAAGCCCGGCTGAAACGGACCACAATGCCGCCGGAAGAGGCACGCGACCCTCCGCTCCCCGCGACCCTCTACATGAGCGGGCGGGTCTCGACGACCTTGAAGAAGGCTACGAAGCGGACCATGTCGGCGGCAGCCGCGCCGGACACCGTGCGCGCCCGTGCCCGGATCGCGTCGAGCATCCTGCCCGACTCCTCGATCTGCTCGAGCTTCAGGGTCATCCGGACGCCCGCCGCGCCGTCGCCCGGCGCCTGGTGGAGGAAAGCGGCATTCGGGTTCTCCTGGAGGTTCCGGAAGGTGCGGCCGTCGGTCATCCCCCAGGCCACCGTCTCCTCGTCCACGAAATGCGGAACCGCGTAGACCGCGGTGTTGATGGTGCCGTCCTTGTCGGCCGTCGCGATGACCCCGCTGCCGCCGGTCGACAGGTACTCGGAAAGTTTCATGGTCACCCTCCTGCGCGCGGGCGTTCGCCCGCCCTTCCCCAAGGATGCGCGCCGCGCCCGTCCGGTTGCCGCGCGGAACCGGGATCGCGCCGGTTTTCCCCAGCCAGCAGGTCGGCGATCTTCCGGTTGGTGCGCGGAAGGGCGAGGTCGGCCAGGCGGGACGGCAGGATCCACCTCGCCCCGGACGAGGCCGGGACAGCCCCGCGGGAGAAACGGCACCGGTAGGCGTGCAGCGTCACCCGGTAGTGCGTGTAGGCGTGCCGGACGAAGCCGATCCGGTCGCCTACCGCGATCCCGACGCCGAGGTCGCCCGCAACCTCCCTTGCCAGGGCCGCCTCCAGCGTCTCGCCCTTCTCGCGCTTCCCGCCGGGAAATGCCCACAGCCCCCCCAAGAGCCCCCCGTCGGGGCGGCGCCCGATGTAAACCCGCCCCTTGGCGTCCTCGATCACCGCGACCACGACGTCGTGGTGCGGAAGAGTCTTCCTCCGGACCTTGAGCGGGATCTCCTCCGTCGTCCCGTCCCGACGGGCCCGGCAATGCCGCGCCAGCGGACATTCGGGGCACCGGGGACCGCGCGGCGTGCAGACGAGGTTGCCGAGATCCATCAGGGCAAGCGCCGTCTCGCGCCCCTTGCCCGGCAGGACGAGAGCATGCGATGTGCCCCACAACTTCCGGAGAGCCGCGGGACGGGCGAGATCCCCGCGCATTCCGAGGAGCCGGGCGACGACGCGCCTCGCGTTTCCGTCCAGGACCGGCTCGTCCCGTCCGAAGGCGATCGAGGCGATTGCACCGGCGGTCGACCGCCCGATTCCCGGAAGCGCCGCAAGCGATTCGGCCGTGGACGGGATATTCCCCCCGTGCCCGGCGACGACGAGCTTCGCCGCCGCGTGGAGGTTGCGCGCCCTGGAGTAGTAGCCGAGCCCTTCCC
>JBLNEU010000235.1:0-3701 GCA_050263015.1 Deltaproteobacteria bacterium
CTTTCAGGCAGGGGTTGAGCGCAGGTTGCGTATTAGCCCTGGCGAGCGACGAGGCGAGGGGCCACCCCTGCGGAGGATGCGCAGCCGGGAGCTGCCCGTAACGGGACAGCTCCCGGCCTGAACGTTTTCGCGATCGGCGCGACTTACTTGAGGGCCTTGATGGCCGTCTCGATCCGGTCGATCCCCTTCTCGATGTTCTTCATGGATGTCGCGTACGACAGCCGCTGGCACGCGTCGGCACCGAACGCGACGCCGGGGACCACGGCGACCTTGTGCTCGTCCAGGAGGTATGCCGCCAGCTCGGACGACCCGTTGACGACCTTGCCGCCGGGGGTTTTCTTCCCGTACACCTTGGAGAAGTTCGGGAAGACGTAGAACGCCCCCTGCGGGAGAAGGCAGGAGACGCCGGGGATCTTGTTCAGCCGGTCGACGATGTACCGGCGCCGCTTGTCGAACTCGGCCACCCACCCCTTCATGAAGTCCTGCGGGCCGTTCAACGCCTCGACGGCCGCCTTGTCGCAGAAGGACACCGGGTTGGACGTGCTCTGGCTCTGGATGTTGTTCATCGCCGCCACGAGGTCCTTGTCCGCGGCGATGTAGCCGATCCGCCACCCCGTCATCGAGAACGCCTTGGAGAGCCCGTTGACGACGATCGTCCGCTTCTTGATCTCGGCCCCGAACGAGGCGATGCTCGCGAACTGGAAGCCGTCGTAGACGAGCTTCTCGTAGATCTCGTCGGACAGGACGGTCACGTCCCGGCCGACGATCACCTCCGCCAGCCCTTTGAGCTCCTCCTTCGTGTACGCCGCCCCGGTCGGGTTGGAAGGGCTGTTCAGGACCACCATCTTCGTCCGGGCCGTGATCGCCTTGTCGAGCTGCCCGGGCGTCATCTTGAAGCCGTGCTCCTGCTTCGTGTCCAGGATGACCGGGGAGCCGCCGGCGAGGAGCACGATGTCCGGGTAGGAGACCCAGAACGGCGCCGGGACGATGACCTCGTCCCCCTCCTCGATGAACGCCTGCGCGACATTGTAGATGGAGTGCTTCGCGCCCAGCGAGACGATGATGTTCTCCCGCTTGTATTCGAGGCCGTTGTCCCTTTTGAGCTTCGCGATGACGGCGTCTTTGAGCTCCGGCGTGCCGGGGACCGGCGTGTACTTCGTATATCCGTCGTCGAGGGCTTTCTTGGCGACCGCCTTGATGTGGTCCGGCGTGTCGAAGTCCGGCTCGCCGGCGCCGAACCCCACCACGTCGATGCCCTGCGCCTTCATCGCCTTGGCCTTGCTCGTGATCGCCAGCGTCGGAGACGGCTGAATGTTGGCCACTCTGCGTGCAAGCTTCATCTGTTTCCGCTCCTTTCCCGCGCCGCGGGCCGTCGATGTTTACTTCTTCCGTCCGATCTTGCGCAAGACCCGGTCCCGCACGAGAGGGGGGACGAGGTCGTCGATCTTTCCGCCGAAGCTCGCGATCTCCTTGACGATGTTCGAGCTGATGTAGGAGTAGCGCTCCCCGGTCATCATGAACACCGTGTCGACCTCGGACGCGAGCTTCTTGTTCATGTGGGCCATCTGGAATTCGTACTCGAAGTCGGATATGGCCCGTAAGCCCCGAACGACCACGTGGGCGCCGATCGACCGCGCGTGCTCGACGAGAAGGCCGCGGAACGAGTCGACTTCGACGTTGGCATGCCCCCGGGTGAGCTTCCGCAGCATTTCCAGGCGCTCGGCGGTCGTGAACATCTCGCTCTTGCGGAGATTTCTCGCGACGGCGACGATGACCCGGGAAAAGACCCGCGACGATCGCTCGATGATGTCGAGATGCCCGTACGTCGGCGGATCGAACGACCCGGGGTAAACCGCGATGGTCCTCATCGGATCTCCTCGTCGACATGGGGCCCCGACGCTCCGGCCGGAACGTCGTACACCCGGATCCGCGTATCCCCGTATCGCCGGTCCGCGGCCGCCTCCCAGCCGTCCGGAAACGGATCCTCCGGGGCTCGGGCCGCCTCTTCCGCCACGACGACCGACCCGGGGGCGACCAGTCCCGCCCGGACGAGCTCCCGCGCCGCGGCGGAGCCCAGCCCCTTCCCGTAGGGGGGGTCGAGGAACACGAGGTCGAAAAGCCGCTTTCGCGCCCGCAATGCGCGCAAGGCCCGGCGATAATCCAGAAGGAGCGCCTCGGCCCCTTCCGCCCCGAGCGATTCCATGTTGGCCCTCAGGACCTCGAAGACCCGCGGGTCGGACTCGACGAAGACCGCCGAGGCCGCGTCGCGCGAGAGGGCCTCGAGGCCCATCGCACCCGTCCCCGCGAAGAGGTCGAGGACCGTCCTGCCGGCGACCCGCTCGCCGAGGATGTCGAAGACCGCTTCCCGCACGCGGTCGAGGGTCGGCCTGACCGACGCCCCCTTCGGGGCTCGCAGGGTCCGGCCCCGCCATCTCCCCGCGACGATCCGCACCCGCAGCCGGGCGCCGCCCCGGCCTAACTGCGCGCGAGGGCGTCGGCCACGATCTTCGCCGTTCCCTCGGCGCGGAACGCCCTGAAGAGCTGGACGGCCTCCCGGTACGCGCCCTCCGCGATCGCGCGGGCATTCGCCCCGGGAACGCCGTCGATCCGGTCCTTGAACTGCTTCGTGGCGAACTTGATGTCCTTCCCGGCCTCCTTCGCCCAGGCGCGCATCGTCGCCATCAGATCGGGAGGCAGCCCCGCGTGGGCCACGTTCTGCCACTGGGTCCCGACGTTCCCCTTGCGAATGCCGTAATCCGCGAACTTCCCGATCAGGTGAAGCGGCGTTCCGGTGATGCCGTGCTGGGCGATGGAGACGCCGTGCTTGCCGTGGACGGCGCGGTAGATCTCGCCGGTCCGTTCCAGGTCGATGAAGATCTTCTCGCCCTCCAGGTAGTTGCCGTGCTTGGAGCCGTTGTTGACGGCCAGCAGGTCCGCCTTGACGCCCGCCTTCGCCAGGAGATCCATCAGCTCAACCGCCTCCGCGACGGTCGAAAGGGTCGACTCGCTCCCGGCGGACTTGATCTCGCCCACCTCGACCTCGAGCCCCAGCCCCCTCTCGGTGATCGGCCGGGACAGGTCGGCGGTGATCCGCGCGTTCTCCGGTATCGGGTTGAAGGACGCGTCGATGGCGAAGCACGTGTACCCGGCGGCGATCTCCGCGGCGATGAGAGCGCGCGCGCCCTCCACCTCCTTCTCCGAGGCGTTCTTCACCGTGATGTGGTCGCCGTGGATGACGAACGGCAGCTCGAACCCGGCGCTCTTCGCGTAGGACAGGATGGTGGAGACGAATATTTCGGGGTTCATCCCGGTGTAGCCGCCGGACAGGTCCCCTTCCGACTTGGCGAGCTCGAAGGCGACCACGGCGCCGAGCTCGGCGGCCGCCTTCATGATCCCCGGGATGACCGACGGGATCCGGATGTTGCACGCCATGACGATGACCTTGTGCGGGGAGAGCGCCGAGAAGACGTCGCGCCCGTTCAGGGGGCAGGCCGGATTCCCGGCCGGGATCTTCCGCGCGGCGTTTTCGGGGACGAATTTCTTCAATGCTGTCCAGTCCACGGCCGATCCTCCTTGGGGCAATGCCTCCCCATTATTGGAATTTGGCGCCCCTTCGTCAAGGAATCTCGGGGCCGGCATCCCCGGGTTGCGATCGTGCTAAACTATCGGCGGTCGATTCCCGGGGGATCCGGAGCCAATGC
>JBLNEU010000236.1:0-4495 GCA_050263015.1 Deltaproteobacteria bacterium
GTATTCGGCCATGCGCGGCGAAGCGGGGACCGACCTCATCAGGAGCCGCTGTTTCGCGGCGGGCGTCCACCTTTTCTACCCCCGCGTGATGGAGGACGGGGAGCTTTCCTTTTTCCGCCACCGGGAGGGGGACGGGTGGGTCGCGGGCCGCTTCGGAATCCGGGAGCCGCGGCCCGTCGCCGGAGAGGAGGGCGTCCGCGGCGGCTTCGATCTCGTCGTCGTGCCGGGCCTTGCGTTCGATGCCAGCGGGAGGCGGCTCGGGCAGGGGTACGGCTGCTACGATCGCTTTCTCGCCGCCCTCGACGGGACGGCGATAGCGGTGGGACTCGCGTTTTCATGGCAACTCGTGCCCGAGGTCCCGGTGGACGCCTGGGACGTTCCCGTGGATGCCGTCGTGACCGAAGACGGCATCGTCCGGGCGCCCCGCGCCGCGGCCGACGGCACATGAAATAGATGCGGTACCGAGGAGGAACCCTTTGGATATCCAGACGATCATCGTGATCCTGTTGACCGTCCTCGTCGTGGCCCTGGCGGCAGCGGTGTCCTTTCTGCTGTCCAGGAAACGGTCCGCGGAAGACAAGGCGCGCGAAACCGCCGCCAAGGCCGAGGAACTGCTCCAGAAGGCGAAGAAGGACGCCGAGAACATCGTCAAGGAGGCCGCCCTCCAGGCGAAGGATTACCAGCTCCAGGTGAAGCTCGATTTCGAGCGGGAGACCCGGGACCGGAAGAACGAGATCAGCCAGCTGGAAAAGCGGCTCCTCCAGAAGGAAGATGCGCTCGACCGGAAGACCGAGGCGATGGAGGCGCGGGGGCAGGAGTTCGGCCGCAAGGAGAAGGAGCTCGCCGAAAGCGCGCGGAAGATCGAGAAGAGCCAGGCCGACCTCGACGAGGTTCTCCGCGGCGCGCGGGAGAACCTCGAGCGGATCGCGGGGGTGACGGCCGAACAGGCCAAGGCGGAACTCGTCGAGCTCGTCGCCAACGACGCCAGGCTCGAGGCCGGGCGGAAGATCCGCGCCATGGACGAGGAGTTCAAGGAGGAGGCGGCCCAGAAGGCGCGGAAGATGATCTCGCTGGCCGTCCAGCGCTACGCGGCCGACTACGTCGCCGAGCGCGTCGTGACGTCGGTGCCGCTCCCGTCGGAGGAGATGAAGGGCCGGATCATCGGGCGGGAGGGCCGCAATATCCGGGCCTTCGAGGCGGCGACGGGCATCGACATCATCATCGACGACACGCCCGAGGCGGTCATCCTGTCGGGCTTCAACCCGGTGCGGCGCGAGGTCGCCCGGATCGCGCTGACGCGCCTGGTCCAGGACGGACGCATCCACCCGGCGCGGATCGAGGAGACGGTCGAGAAGGTGACCAAGGAGGTGGACGACGTCGTCCGCGAGGCGGGCGAGCAGGCCCTGTTCGACCTGGGCCTCCACGGCATCCATCCCGAGCTCGTCAAGCTGATCGGGAAGCTGAAGTACAGGACCTCGTACGGGCAGAACATCTACACGCATTGCCTCGAGGTGGCTTTCCTGTGCGGGATGATCGCGTCGGAGCTGGGGCTCAACGCCAAGGTGGCCAAGCGGGCGGGTCTCCTCCACGACATCGGCAAGGCGGTGGACCACGAGGTCGAGGGGCCGCACGCGCTGATCGGGGCCGACCTGTGCAAGAAGTACGGCGAGTCGACCCGCGTCGTCCACGCCGTCGCCGCGCACCACGAGGACGAGTCGCCGCACGACATCCTCCCGATCCTCGTCCAGGCCGCGGATGCCCTCTCCGGGGCGCGGCCGGGCGCCCGGCGCGAGATGCTGGCGAACTACCTCAAGCGGCTGGAGGACCTGGAGCGGATCGCGAAATCGTTCGCGGGCGTCGAGAAGTCGTACGCGATCCAGGCGGGACGCGAGGTGCGCATCATCGTCGACAACATGAAGGTGACCGACGACGCGGCGACGATGCTCGCGCGGGACATCGCCAAGAAGGTCGAGACGGAGCTGTCGTACCCGGGCCAGATCCGCGTCACCGTGATCCGGGAGACGCGCGCAGTGGAATACGCGCGGTAGGGAAGGGACCGCGGGGATGTGGGTCCTCTTCCTCGGGGACGTGGTCGGCAGCCCCGGCCGCCGGGCGGTGCGGGAGTTCCTCCGGGGGATTTCCGCCAGGCGGGACCTGGACCTCGTCGTCGCGAACTGCGAGAACGCCGCGGGCGGCACGGGAATCACCGAGCCGGCCGTCCGGGAGCTCTTCGGGGGCGGCGTGGACGTCCTGACCGGCGGCAACCACATCTGGGACAAGCGGGAGGGCGTCCCGCTGATCCGCGACGAGGAGAGGATCCTGCGGCCGGCCAACTACCCGCCGGGCGCGGACGGCCGCGGGTGGGGCGTCTTCCGGGGCAGGAGCGGCGCGTCCTACGCGGTGGTGTCGCTCATCGGCCGGGTGTTCATGGGGGCCTACGACTGTCCCTTCCGGTGGATGGACGACGCCCTTCCCGGGATCAGGAAGAGTGCGGCCGCGGTGATCGTGGACTTCCACGCGGAGGCGACCTCCGAGAAGAGGGCGATGGCGTTCCACCTCGACGGACGCGTCTCGGCGATCGCCGGCACGCACACGCACGTCCGGACGGCCGACGCCCGGCTTCTGCCGGGAGGGACCGGCTACGTCACGGACGCCGGGATGTGCGGTCCCGTGCGGTCCGTGATCGGGATGGAAGCGGGCGACGTCCTGAAGCGCTTCCTGCTCCAGGTCCCGACGCGGTTCGAAGTGGCGTCCGGCGAGGCGGAGGTCGCGGGGATCTTCTTCGACGTGGATCCGGATTCGGGGGCGTGCCGGGGCGTGGAGCCGTTCGCGATCACCGAAACCCAGATGAGGAGCGCGGAAGCATGGAAGAGGTTCTGAAGTCCCTTACCCGCGGGACCGTCGAGGTCATCGCCGGGGAGGAGCTGGTGAAGAAGCTCCGCGCCTCGGCGAAGGACCGGCGGCCGCTTCGCGTCAAGGCGGGGTTCGATCCCACCGCGCCCGACCTTCACCTCGGGCACACCGTCCTCATCCAGAAGCTCAAGCATTTCCAGGAGGCGGGGCACCAGGTCGTGTTCCTCGTGGGCGACTTCACCGCGATGATCGGCGACCCGACGGGAAAATCCGAGACGCGAAGAGCCCTCACGCGGGAGGACGTGGAGCGGAACGCGGTGACGTACAAGGAGCAGATCTTCAAGATCCTCGACCCCGCGAGGACCGAGGTCCGGTTCAACTCCGAGTGGCTGTCCCCCCTTCCGATCGAGGACATGGTCCGGGTCTCGGCGCAGATGACGGTCGCGCGGATGCTCGAGCGCGACGATTTCCGCCGACGCTACGAGGAAGAGCGCCCGATCTCGATCCACGAATTCCTCTATCCCCTCTTCCAGGGGTACGACTCCGTGGCGCTGCGCGCCGACGTCGAGTTCGGGGGAACCGACCAGAAGTTCAACCTCCTGGTGGGGCGCGACCTCCAGCGCGTCTGGGGGCAGGAGCCGCAGGTCGTCATGACGACGCCGCTCCTGGTCGGGCTGGACGGCGTGAACAAGATGAGCAAGAGCCTCGGGAACTACGTCGGGATCACGGAAGCCCCGGAGACGATCTTCGGAAAGATCATGTCGATCTCCGACGAGCTGATGCTCACGTACTATGAGCTCCTCTCGGACATCACCCTCGGGGAGCTTGCGGCGCTGAGGACGGGGATCGAGGACGGGTCCCGGCACCCGATGGAGGCGAAGATCGCGCTCGCCCGCGAGATCGCCGCGCGCTTCCACGGCCACGGGGCGGCGCGGGAAGCCGAGGACGGCTTCCGCAGGCGGTTCTCGGGCAAGGAGTTCCCGGAGGACGCGCGCCGCGTGAGCGGGGCCACGCTGGCGGGCAAGAGGGACCTGGCGACGGTGGTCTCGCTCGTGTCGGGGTCCTTCAAATCCAAGTCCGCGGCCCGGCGCCTCATCGAGCAGGGGGGGCTGGAAGTCAACGGCGAGAAGGCGGCGGACCCCGCGAAGGAGATCGATGCCGGGGGGGAGACCCGGCTGAAGATCGGCAAGAAGGAGTTCGTGATCCTGACTTTCGAATAGTTTCCGCCAGGCGCTTTTTTTTCTTGCGCTCGCCCGGCGGCCGGGTTATATTCTTCCGTCTTTCGGGACATGGGGCAAAGGCCGCGGCGATCGCGGCGCTGTCGCCCGGTCGGGCATCTCGACGGTCCGCGGTAAAATAGAGACAGGGCCGACGACAATACGCTTGACACGGATTTTCGTGTCTCGTATATTGGTAAGTCCGTCCCGCGTTCCGGGGGGCGGCATTTTCCGTGCGGATCTTTGAAAACTGAACAGGGAATGCGAGGTGCGAATCGGATCTCTGTTTTTTCCGCTTATCGTTAATAAGTGGAGAGTTTGATCCTGGCTCAGAACGAACGCTGGCGGCGTGCCTAACACATGCAAGTCGAGCGCGAAAGGGGGGGCAACTCCCCGAGTAGAGCGGCGCACGGGTGAGTAACGCG
>JBLNEU010000237.1:0-11554 GCA_050263015.1 Deltaproteobacteria bacterium
CGCGAGGCCCGAGCCGTTGCCCGCGACGCACTGGACCGCGAGAAGCGTGTACGTCTGGCGATCGGAGGCGAAAACCCCGGCGCCTGCCGCACCCGCGCCCGCCACCTCGATCGTGCGCGCCGCCTCCCCGTACGTGGCCCGCACCTGCCGGACGGAGGACGATTCCCCCCGCGCCGCGCGGTCCATCAGCGTCACCAGCCGGACCTTCTCGTCCACTCCCCGCGTCGCCGGGTCGACGCGGACGGGGGACGGGGAGACCGCGGCCGACGGCGAGGCGGGCACGGAGAGCTCGGCCCCCTTGCCGCCGGCGGCGTGCCGGGACAGGTCTCCGGCAAGGCCGCCCAGGACGCCCGGATCGCACGCGTTCGTCCAGGCGTAGTAGGTCCGTCCCCCGCAGACGAGCCGGACGCCGATCCCCGCGTCGGTACCGGCAAGGACGCGCTCCACCTTTCCGTCCTCGAGCAGCACGGTCAGGGAGCGGACCTCCTCGTAGAAGAGCTCCCCGTATTCCCCGCCCCGGGAAAGGAGGGCGGCAAGGATCCGCCCGATGGGCATTTTCGATAGCATGGTCTCTCCTTCGACCCCCGGCGTCGCGACTCCATGGCCGGGCGTCGACGGCCGATTTTGTGTATACTAATTCAAAATGGGCTTCTCGAGGGAACGCATGAAGACCAGGATGGCGACGGGGGCCGTGGCCCTTATTCTTTTTGCCGGCAACGCGTGGGCGTTCCACGGAATGAGCGAGCGTTGGGGCAGCCGCTTCCTCGGGAGCGCCTACTCCAACTACCTGATCGGCTACCTGCAGTACCGGGAGGGTAACCTCGACGGGGCGCTGGAGTCGTACATGAAGGCGCTGCGCAGCGCGGAGGACGAACCCGAGATCCTCTACGAGGTTGCGAACGTCCTGGTGAAGAAAGGGCGGCTGCCGGAGGCCCAGGAACGCCTCGAGCAGGCGCTCGCGTCGGACGACACCCACGCGCAATCCCGCTACCTCCTGGCGGGCATCCTTGCCGCGAAGGGCGAGAAGGACAGGGCGGTCGAACTCTACAAGCGCGTCCTCGCCTCGGATCCGGACAACGAGGAGACGTACGTCCACCTGTCCACCCTGGCGGCCGAGAAAGGGGACTTCCAGCAGGCCGAGAAGTACCTGGGGGAGCTCGTCGCCCGGAATCCGGACTCCTTCCTGGCGTACTACTACCGGGGACGCCTCCTGGCCGCCCAGAAGAAGCTCGAGCCGGCGCTGGCCGACTTCGACAAGGCGCTCTCCATCCACCCCGCGTTCGACGCCGCTCTCGTGGACTCGGGCGGAGTGCTCGAGATGCTGGGCCGCCACGCCGAGGCGGAGAAGCAGTACAAGCGCGCCCTCGACCTCAACCCGGGCAATCCGTTCGTCCGGGAACGCCTGGGGCGCGTCCTCATCATGGAGAAGAAGATCGACCAGGCCGTCGGACAATACGAGGAGCTGAAGAAGTTCTCGAGCGACAACCTCGATTTCCGGACCAAGCTCGGGCTGCTCTACCTGGACCAGGACCGGTACGACGATGCGATCAACGAGTTCCGCTTCGTCCTGTCCGCCCGCCCGGAGAACGCCCAGGTGCAATATTTCCTCGCCACGGCCTACGAGGAAAAGGGACTCGGTCCGGAGGCGGAGGCGGAGTTCCGCGCGATCCCGGAGACCTCCCATATCCACCGGGAGGCGATGCTCCATGTCGCGATGCTGCTCGGGCGGCGCCAGAAGGTCGACGAAGGCATCGAGGTCATCCGGAAGCTGCGCGAGAAGCATCCCGACGACGTCGATCTGATGATCTTCGCGGGCGCCCAGTTCGAGGAGGCCAAGCGGTACAACGAAGCCCTCGCCGTTCTCACCGAGGCGACCGGGAAGAACCCGGGCAACGCCGGCGCCTGGTTCTCCCTCGGAGTCATCTACGACAAGATGGGCAACTTCGACAAGACGATCGAGTCGATGGAGAAGACGATCTCGCTGGATCCCAAGCACGCCACGGCGCTCAACTATCTCGGGTACACGTTCGCGGACCGGAACATCCGGCTCGACGAGGCGGAGTCCCTGGTCTCGAGGGCGCTGGAGGTCCGCCCCAACGACGGGTTCTTCCTCGACAGCCTGGCCTGGGTCCATTTCCGGAAGGGAAACTTCGGGAAGGCCGAGGAGGAGCTGCGCCGGGCCCTGACGTTCGTGCCGGACGATCCCGTGGTGATCGAGCACATGGGTGACGTTCTCGCCGCCGAGGGGCGGCTCGAGGAAGCGGCCGGCTTCTTCGAGAAGGCGCTCGCCAAGGGTCACGAGAAGCCGGACGAGATCAAGGGGAAGCTCTCCAACGCCCGCAAGCCGGCGCTGCCGGCCCAGTGAGGACGGCGGCCGGGCCGCGCCGCGCGGGGACCTTCGCGGCTCTTGTCCCGGCGCTGCTTCTGGCGGGCGGGTGCGCCGCCGCGCGTCACGCGCTTCAGGGGGAGGAGGCCCGGATGGCGTCCGGCTTCTTCTTCGCCGCCGCCGCCGTCAATTTTCCCGTCGTCGCCTCGTTTTCCGGATCCGCGGAGATCTCGGGGCGGACAGTCCCGCTGGTGGCCGCCGTGAACTCCCGGTCTCCCGATCGGGAGTCGGCGGGCCTCTACGACCCGCTCGGGCGGGCCGTCCTGTTCCTGGACAACGCGGGCGGGAAGATCTCGGTGACGCGGGGCCCGGCCGCCGGGGAATACCTGGCGGGCGGCCTGGGCCGGATGCCCGACGGGGAGGTCGTCCTCGGGGCGGACGGATTCTCCCTGGGCCGGGTACTGGCCGGCGCCCCCGGATTCCCGGTGTCCGGCGGCGAGCCCGGGCGGACCGCGGACGGCGCCTGGGTGCTCGACGACGGATTCCAGACGCTCTTCACCGATCCGGCCCGCCGCCTTCTGGCGCGGGCGGAGTATGGGATCGCCGGGAAACGGATCGCCGTGTCGTACCCGGGGCGCGAGGGGAGCGGACCGCCCCGCATCGTCACGATCGAGCTGCGGGGGGCGACGATGACGCTGCGGAGGGATGACGAATGAGGATCGGAAAGACTCTCGCGACCGCGGTTGCCGTCATCCTGTCGACCGTTCTGCTCGGGGGCTGCGCCGGCGAAAAAAAGGAAGGCGGGACGGCGGGCGCGCCCGCCGCCGGCCAGGCCCCCGGCGCGGCCGGACCGGCGACTCCCCACGCTCCCGTCCACGGCGACGCGATCGTCGGGGGCAGCATCGGGGACGTGAGCGGCTTTCTCTCCGCCGTGACGTCCGACTCCGCGTCCCACGACGCGGCCTCGTACGTCTTCAACGGCCTCGTCCGGTACGACAAGGACCTCAAGCTCGAGGGCGAGCTCGCCGAGTCGTGGGACATCTCCCCGGACGGGAAGACGATCACCTTTCACCTCCGGAAGGGCGTCGCGTGGCACGACAACGTCCCGTTCACCTCGGACGACGTCATGTTCACCTACAAGCGGATGATCGACCCGAAGACGCCGACCGCCTACGGCGAGGATTTCCGGCAGGTCAAGCGCGCGTCCGCCCCCGATCCGCACACCTTCGTGGTCACGTACGAAAAGCCGTTCGCGCCGGCGCTGGCGTCGTGGGGGATGTACATCCTGCCGAAGCACCTCCTGGAAATGTACCCCGACATCTCCAAGAGCCCGCTGAACAGCAAGCGCCCGGTCGGCACCGGCCCCTTCCGGTTCGTCGAATGGAAGACGGGGGAAAGAACCGTCTTCGAGGCGAACCCCGGCTACTTCGAGGGGAGGCCGTACCTGTCCCGCGTCGTCACGCGCGTCATCCCGGACCAGGCGACCCTGTTCCTCGAGCTGAAATCGGGCGGGATCGACACGATGGGACTCACGCCGCTCCAGTACACCCGTCAGACCGAGACGGCGGAGTTCCGGAAGGCGTTCAACAAGTACAAGTACCTCTCGTTCGGCTACACGTACCTCGGCTTCCGGCTCTCCCACCCCCTCTTTTCCGACAAGCGGGTCCGGCAGGCGCTCGCCCACGCGATCAACAAGAAGGAGATCATCGACGGGGTCCTGTTCGGCCTGGGGCAGGAGGCGACGGGTCCGTACAAGCCGGGGACGTGGGCGTACAACCCGAACGTGCGCCGGTACCCCTACGACCCGGCGCGTGCGAGCGCGCTCCTCGCCGAGGCGGGGTGGAAGGCCGGGGCCGACGGGACGCTCTCGAAGGGCGGCCGCAAGTTCGCCTTCACGGTGCTCACCAATGCCGGCAACGACAGCCGCGCGAAGACGGCGGCCATCATTCAGCAGAACCTTTCCGCCGTCGGCATCCGGATGGACATCAGGACGCTGGAGTGGTCGGCGTTCATCAACGACTTCGTGAACAAGCGGAAGTTCGACGCCCTGATCCTCGGGTGGACGATCACGCAGGACCCGGACCAGTTCGACATCTGGAGCTCGACGAAGACGGGCCCCAGGGAGCTCAACCACGTGGGGTTCAGGAACGCCGACGTGGACCGGCTGCTGGAGGAGGGGCGCCGCACGTTCGACCTCGAGAAGCGGAAGGCGGCGTACTTCACGATCCAGGAGATCCTGGCCGAGGAGCAGCCGTACGTCTTCCTCTACTATCCCGACGCGCTCCCGGTCGTCGCGAAGCGGATCCGGGGCATCGAGCCCGCGCCCGCGGGGATCTCGTACAACTTCATCAGGTGGTACGTGCCGAAGGCGGAGCAGAAGTACACCGCGTTCCAGCCGTAAGGGCGCAGGATGCTCCGCTTCGTCGCCCGCCGGCTCCTCCTCATGATCCCCCTGCTTGTGGGGATCACGCTCATCTCGTTCGTCGTCGTCCGGCTCGCGCCGGGGGGGCCGGTCGAGATGGCGACGGATCTCAACCCCAAGGTGACGGCGGAGGCCCGGGAGCGGCTACGCGCCTATTACGGCCTCGACCGCCCGCTCCACGTCCAGTACCTGTCGTGGCTCGGCCGGGTGGGAACGATGGACTTCGGCACGAGCTTCTCCCCGGACGGCCGGCCGGTGATCGACAAGATCGCGGAGCGGATCCCCGTGACGCTCGGGATCAACCTCCTGTCCCTGGCGTTCATCTTCGCCGTGGCCGTCCCCATCGGCGTCTATTCGGCGGCGAGGCAGGGCTCCCGGTTCGACCGGACATCGACGGTCGTCCTGTTCGCGGGATACGCCGTGCCGGGTTTCTGGTTCGCCCTGCTCCTCATGATACTTTTCGGCGTCCATCTCGGCTGGCTTCCGATCTCGGGGCTCGTCTCCCTCGAATACGAGTCGCTCACCCTCGCGGGGAAGGCCTGGGACCGGACCCGCCATCTCGTCCTCCCGATCTTCGTCTCCGCGTTCACGGGCGCGGCGGGGCTGTCCCGCTACATGCGGTCGAACATGCTCGAGGTGATCCGGCAGGACTACATCGCGACGGCGAGGGCGAAGGGGCTCCCGGAGCGGACGGTCATGTTCCGCCACGCCATGCGCAACGCGCTCCTCCCGTTTGTCACCATCCTGGGGCTCTCGGTGCCCGGCCTCATCGGGGGCGCGGTCATCTTCGAGCAGATCTTCGCCATCCCGGGGCTGGGGCGGCTCTTCTACCAGGCCGTGATGTCCCGGGACTACCCGCTCATCATGGGCGAACTCGTGATCGGGGCGTTCCTGACGCTCGTCGGGAACCTGCTCGCGGACGTCGGCTACGCGCTGGCGGACCCGCGGATCCGGACGGAGTGAGCGGAGTGGGCCGGGTCACGCACTCCATGGCAGCCGAATTCCTGCGGCGCCTCTCCCGGAACCGGCTGGCGGTCGCGGGCGGGGTGGTCATCCTCCTTCTCTTCGTCGTCGCGGCGGTTCCGTCCGCCTTTGCGCCCCACGATCCGGCGCGGATCGACATCGTCCGGGTGCTCGAGCCGCCGTCCGCGGCCCACCCCCTGGGCACGGACGAGCTGGGGCGCGACGTCCTCTCCCGGATGGCGTACGGCGCGCGGGTCTCTCTCGAGGTCGGCTTCGTGGCGACGGGGATCGCGCTGGCGATCGGGCTGGTCATCGGCCTGTTCGCCGGCTTCTACGGGACGTGGGTCGACGCGGTCCTGATGCGGTTCGTCGACATCATGCTCTGCTTCCCCTCCTTCTTCCTCATCCTGGCCGTCATCGCGTTCCTGGGCCCCTCGATCTTCAACATCATGGCCGTCATCGGCCTGACCAGCTGGATGGGGGCCGCGCGCCTGGTGCGGGCCGAGACGCTGTCGCTCAAGGAGCGCGACTTCGTGGCGGCGGCGCGGGCCCAGGGCGCCGGCGACGCGCGCATCATCTTCCGGCATATCCTGCCGAACGCGCTCGCTCCCATCTTCGTCTGGGCGACCCTCGGCGTCGCGGGCGCGATCCTGGTCGAGTCGGGGCTCTCCTTCCTCGGGATCGGCGTGCAGCCCCCGCACCCTTCGTGGGGGAACATCCTGACGTCGGGCAAGGACAACATCGAGTTCGCGTGGTGGCTTTCGGTCTTTCCCGGGCTTGCGATCTTCGTGACCGTTCTCGGCTACTACCTCCTGGGCGAGGGGATCCAGGAAGCGGCCGACCCCCGCCTGAAGGGGCGCTGACATGGCGGAGCCGCTCCTTGCGGTGCGGGACCTGCGGGTCGCCTTCCGTACGGAAGGGGGGACGGTCAGGGCGCTCTTCGGCGTATCCTTCTCCCTCGCGCCCGGCGAGACGCTGGGACTCGTCGGCGAGTCGGGATGCGGCAAGACGGTGACGGCGCTGTCGATCCTCAAGCTCCTCCCGTCGCCTCCCGCGGTCATCGAGGGGGGGCAGCTCCTCCTGAAGGGGCGGGACCTCGTCCCCCTGCCCGAGGAGGAGATGCGGGACGTGCGCGGGAAGGAAATCTCGATGATCTTCCAGGAGCCGATGACCTCGCTCAACCCGGTGCTCACCGTGGGAGAGCAGGTCGCGGAGGTCTTCACCGCCCACGGCACCTGCGGGGAGGAGGAGGCGGCGGAGCGGGCGGTCGCGTGGCTCCGGAGGGTGGGCATGCCCGACGCCGAGCGGCGCGTCCGCGAATACCCCCACCAGATGAGCGGCGGGATGCGGCAGCGGGCGATGATCGCGATGGCGCTGGCGCTCGAGCCAGCGCTTCTCATCGCCGACGAGCCGACGACGGCCCTCGACGTGACGATCGAGGCGCAGATCCTCGACCTTCTCCGGGAGCTCCGCGAGGCGGAAGGGATGGCGGTCCTGCTCATCACCCACGATCTCGGCGTTGTGCACGAGTTCGCCGACCGCACCGCGATCATGTACCTCGGGCGGATCGTCGAGATCGGGGGGACGCCCGACCTGTTCGCGGACCCGGTCCATCCGTACACGCAGGGGCTCCTCGAGTCCCTTCCCGGCAAGTCGGCGGGCGAGAAGCGCCTTCCGTCGATCCCGGGGACGGTGCCGGGCCTTTCCGCCATCCCGCCGGGCTGCCCCTTCGCCGACCGGTGCAGGTTCCGGCGGGCGGCGCTCGCGGCGTGGCGGGGGGGCCGGTCGCCGGCCGACGCGCTCGCCGTCTGCGACCGGGTGGATCCGCCGCTCGAGGAGTACGCCCCGGGGCACCTGGCCGCGTGCCACTACCAGAAATCGGCTCGCAAGGGAGGCGCCCGGTGACCGGGCCCGCGGGACGCGCGGATTGCGGGCTTTCCCGGGAGGGGGGCGGCGCCCGGGCCGGGGGCGGCGGACCGCTCCTGTCGCTCGTAAACGTCTACAAGCATTTCCCCGTCCGGAAGACGTTCTTCTCCTCCGAGACCGTCCACGTCCACGCGATCGACGGCGTGTCCCTCGACATCCCGGCCGGGCGGACGGTCGGGCTGGTCGGGGAGTCCGGCTGCGGCAAGACCACGTTGGGGCGCGTCGGGATCCGGCTTCTCGACCCGACGTCGGGAGCGGTCCGTTTCGGCGGGCGCGACATCACTTCGCTCGCGGGCGAGGAACTGCGGGGGATCCGCCGCGAGATGCAGATCATCTTCCAGGATCCGTACTCCTCGCTCAACCCCCGGATGCGGGTGCGCGACATCGTCGGGGAGGGGTGGCGCGTCCACGGCCTGGCGCGGGGAGGTGACCTCCGCGACAAGGCGGAGCGGCTCCTCCAGCGCGTCGGGCTTGCGGCCGACGCCGGCGACAAGTACCCGCACGAGTTCTCCGGCGGCCAGCGCCAGCGGATCGGGATCGCGCGCGCGATCGCCCTCTCCCCGAAGCTCGTGGTGGCCGACGAGCCCGTCTCGGCCCTCGACGTCTCCGTCCAGGCGCAGATCCTCAACCTCCTGAAGGACATCCAGGAGGAGTTCGGGATCGCCTACCTGTTCGTCTCGCACGACCTCCGGGTCATCCGCCACGTGAGCGACGCGGTCGCCGTGATGTACCTGGGGAAGGTGGTGGAGTCCGGCCCCGCCGCGGACCTCTTCCGCGAGCCGCTCCACCCGTACACGCGGAGTCTTTTGTCGGCCGTGCCGATGCTCGGGGGGGTGAAGCGGGAGCGCATCGTCCTTCGCGGGGAGATCCCGAGTCCCGTCGCGCCCCCGCCCGGGTGCCGTTTCCACACGCGCTGCTTCATGGCGCAGAAGGTGTGCGAGGAGCTCTGTCCGCTGCTGCGGGAGGTGGGGCCGAGGCGGCTGGCGGCCTGCCACTTCGTCTGACCGCCGCTCCCGGCGATTCTCCTTGACGCGTTTATCAAGAATCGATATAGATAACGCCGACCGGGGAGGAATTCCCCGGAGGCTTCGCGGGCGAAACGGGAGTCGATGGCGCGGGCGCTCCGGGCCTCCGGGCGCGAAAAACAATCGTGGGAAAAGGAGATCAGCATGGCGACGGACAAGAACCTGAAGGCGGCGTTTGCCGGGGAGAGCCAGGCCAACCGGATGTACCTTGCCTTTGCGAAGAAGGCGGAGTCGGACGGATTTCCGCAGATCGCGAAGCTCTTTCGCGCCGCGGCGGCGGCGGAAACGGTTCACGCCCACGCCCATTTCCGCGTGATGGGGGGCGTGAAGGACACGGCGGGCAACCTGCAGGCCGCCATCGACGGGGAAGGGTACGAGTTCAAGGAAATGTACCCGGGCTTCCTCAAGGAGGCCGAAGCCGAAAAGAACGGCGCCGCGGCCACGTCCTTCCGGAACGCCCTGGCCGTGGAAAAGATCCACTACGACCTCTATTCGCAGGCGCTCGAGACCTTCAGGAAGGGGAAGGACCTTCCGCCGGTGGACATCTTCGTCTGCGACGTGTGCGGAAACACGGTGTACGGCCACGCCCCGGACAAGTGCCCGGTCTGCGGCGTCCCCGGGACCAGGTTCGCGAAGGTCGAGTAGCGGCTCCGCCCCCCCCTGCACGGCCACGGATCGCCAGGACGCCCGGAAGGCGCCCGCCCTGGCAGGCATCGCTGGCCTTTTCGCGGCTGCCGGTTGCGGCGTAGTCCCAGGGAGCGCTTTTCCTCCGGGAGAGGGGCGCCGCGCCTTCCGGGCGTCGGTCGGACGGGCGACCGTGCCGCGGGTCAGGCAAACGGGGAGCGCGACTCGTGCTTCAGGAAGTCGAACCGGCAGTAGGGGCAGAACTTCCATTCGGGCGACACGACCTTCCAGCAGGAAGGGCAATTGGGGACCACCGGCTGCCCGCACGCGGCGCACGCCGCGAAGTCGGGCGCGATCGCCGCGCCGCAGTGCGCGCAGGCTGCGCCGAATTCCTCTTCGGTCTCCACGATGTTATAGAGCTCCGCCAGCGTCGTCGCGCCGGCCTTGACCTTCTCCAGCGCCGCCTGACCCAGCGTCGTCATTCCCTTCGCGACGGCCACCTGCCGGATGTCGTGTTCCGGCGCGTTCGCCGTCACGAGGTCCCGGATCTTCTGGCTAAAGGGCAGGATTTCGAAGATTCCGGTGCGGCCGCGGTATCCGGTTCCTCCGCACGCGGGACAACCCGCGCCGCGGGAGAAGGCGATCTTCCCGTCGCCGCGCGACAGCCCGAAGCGCTCGATGTCCTTGTCCGACGGGGTGTCCTCGACGCGGCACTTCGGGCAGACGAGCCGGACGAGCCGCTGGGCCACGATTCCGACGATGGTGGAGGCGATGAGGTAGGACGGGATCCCGAGGTTCCGGAGCCGGGAGATCGTCGAGACGGTGCTGTTGGTGTGGAGCGTGGACAGCACGAGGTGGCCGGTGAGCGCCGCCTGCATCGCGATCGTCGCCGTCTCGAGGTCCCGCATCTCGCCCACCATGACGACGTCGGGATCCTGCCGCAGGAGGGCGCGAAACGTGTTGGCGAACGTCAGCCCGATCTTCTCCTGGACCGCCACCTGGTTGATCCCGGGCAGCTCGTACTCGATCGGGTCCTCGATGGTCGTGATGTTCAGGCCCTCGCTCTTGATCCGGTTCAGCGCGCTGTAGAGGGTGGTCGTCTTTCCGCAGCCGGTCGGCCCGGTGACGAGGAGGATCCCGTGCGGATTCCGGATCAGCGATTCCATCTGCTCCAGGTCCTCCGCCGCCAGCCCCATCGACTCGAGCGGGATGAACGCGGCGGACGGGTCGAGGACCCGGATGACGACCTTCTCCCCGAAGGCCGCGGGCATCGTCGACACCCGGAGGTCGAGGACCTTCCCGCCCACGCGGACGCTGATGCGCCCGTCCTGGGGGAGGCGTTTCTCGGAGATATCCATTTTCGCCATGATCTTGATCCGCGAGATGACGGCTCCCTGCACCCATTTCGGCAGGTCCAGCGACTTCCGGAGGACGCCGTCGACCCGGTCCCGGATCTGGAGCGAGGTCTTGGTCGGCTCCACGTGGATGTCCGAGGCCCCCTGGCTCCCGGCTTCCGCGACGATCAGGTTCACCATGCGGATGACGGGGGCGGCTTCGCTTTTCCTGCGGAGGTCCTCGGCGTCCCGCGCGTCGCCGTCCTTGGCGTCCTGGACGACCTCCACGAACCGTTCCTCGGCGATGTCCTTGACGATGCCGCTCATCGAGGCGCCCAGGTGGTAATGATGGTCGATGGCCCACAGGATCTGGGAGCGGGTGGCGACGGACGCCTTGATCGTGTAGCCCGAGGCGAACCGGACGTCCTCGAGCGCCTCGAAGCTCAACGGATCGGCCATGGCGACGTGGAGCTGCCCCTGCTCGACGACGATGGGGACGATGAGGTGCCGCCGGGCCACCTTCTCGGCGATGAGCTCGATCGCCTGGGGCTCGACCGGGGTCTCGGTCAGGTCGAGGAGCGGCACCCCGAGCTGCACGGCGAGCGCCTGGGCGATTTCCTCCTCGGTGGCCAGCCCCATCTCGACGATGACCTCGCCGAGGCGCTTCCCCATCGAGTGCTGGGCGGCCAGCGCCTTGTCGATGTTTTCCTTGGAGATGAGCCCGGTTTCCACCAGGAGCTCGCCCAGCCGTTTCTTCTGCGCCATCCGAGACCCTCCGCGGATCCGTTGGAACCCGATAATGCGGACGATTGTCATAACGGAGGGGGAGTCAAAAGTCTTTAGGAAAAACGGAATATCGGCCGGCGGCGAAACCGCCTCGGGGAAAACGCATCGAAACGACGAAGGGGGTAGTGTACATGGCGCGCGTGACGAG
>JBLNEU010000238.1:0-6501 GCA_050263015.1 Deltaproteobacteria bacterium
ACGGGAACAGGGTGCGCGTGTGCGGGAAGACCGCCTCGTAGACGCCGCCCGGGTGCAGGCGCTCCATTTCGGTGCGCCGCTTCTTTCCCCCCTCCGAAGTCAGGACGAAGGCGCGGGCCGCCGACGGGAAGATCGCCCGGATGGCGACCGCCTTCTTCTTGCCGACCTCGACGACGTGGGGGCCGAGGATGGAGAACGGATCCCAGTGCCTGGCCGCCGCGAGCAGATCGATGTCTTCCAGCCTGATGGTCCCGCGCACGCGCCTATTCTAACGGATCGGCCGCGCCGCGTCACCGCACGATCTTCCAGCTCCCGTCGGGCTGCCGGCACGCCCGTCCGTACGCCTCCTCTTCGCGTCCCCCGATGATGACCGTCTGCTGGTACTCGCGGCAATACCGTCCGTCCGCCTCCTGGTACGTCTGCTTCGGCGTGATTGATCCGTAGTGTCCGCTGTCCGGGTTGCGCCACTCCCGCGGCTGGTCGGTCCTGTTGTTTTCCAGGGCGTACTGCGCGCTCTCCTGCATCATCCGCTGGTCGTTGGCGTCCAGGGACCGGCCGATCTCCCCGCCGATGAGGGCGCCGGCCAGGGTTCCGACGGCGACGCCGACCAGGCGCCCCGTTCCCCCTCCGAATTGAGATCCGATGAGAGCGCCGCCGACCCCCCCCACCACGGTTCCCGCCTGCTCCTTCGGCCCCATGGTCGCGCAGCCCGCAAGGACGAAAGTCGCGATCAACGGCAAAACGACAAACGTTCTTCGCTTCATCTGTCCCGCCTCCAGTCCCCTGCCAGTGTGGTCTTGCCGACGACTACCCTTTAGATGGCCTGCCGCCGGGAAATGTTCGCCGGCCGGAGCAGGTTGCGGAGGCGCCGGGCAGGCGCGGTCGGAAGAGCGAACCCCGTCCCCGGTTACGGGCGGACCTTGAAGAACGTCTCGCTCAAGTCCTTGGCGCCCCCCTTCGCTTCGACGGAGGCGAGGACGCGGTAGTTCCCTGTGGCCGCGTTGGCGGGGAGCGTGACCGGGACGGTGCTTTTCCACGTGCCGCCCTCGCGGGAGACGTCGACCGACGTCTTCCCGACGGATGCGCCGTCCACCAGGATCTCCCGCGTCTCCCGGACGACGACCTGCTGGTCCTCCGTGGGAACGAGCACGGCGTAGGTCACGTTGATGTTGACCGTCTCGCCGGGGGCGAGGACCGCCGGGTTCGCCCGGACGGTCTCGATCTTGAGGCGCGTCCCCTGGCGGGCGGCGTAGTCGTACTCGCTGCTCGTCTGGGCCAGGGTCTTCTCCCGCTCGTCGTACTGGTGCCCGACGACACCGCCCGTCAGCGCGCCCAGGAGACCTCCGACGGCCGCGCCGCGTTTGCCGCCGACGAGGCCGCCGACGATGGCGCCGCCCACGGCTCCGGCGCCCGCCCCGATCGCCGTCTTCGGGTTGTCGCGAACCGTCTGCCCGGTTTCCGCGCACCCGGACGACATGGCCGCCAGAATGGACAACGCGACGCCGAGGCAAAGGATCCTTCTCATGGGAACCTCCGAGGACGGTTGGCGTTTTTTCTCGCGATCATGGATTCAGCGACAGCCGCTTCGATCGTCCGGGTCCGTCACGGCGAGGAACCGGGGCGAGGGCGCGTGGCGGCGGGCGGCGTGGACTGCGACGCCGTCGAAGCCGTACCGGGCGAGGATCTCCCGGACGGCCGCCACGGCGCGGGCCGGGGTGTTGTGATCGGCGCTCAGGTGGCAGAGGACGACGGCCCCGGGAACCTTCCGGCTTCCGAGCATCACCCGGGCGAGGAACTTCCCGGCCTGTTCGTTGGAGAGATGGCCCGTGTCCGAGTCGACGCGGGCTTTGTCGTTGCGGCGGCTTGCCGCCAGCATCCCCGGGTCGTAGTTCGACTCGATCAGGATGAGGTCGCTGTCCACGAACTCCTCGAAGAGCCCGTTTCCTCCGTGTCCCAGGTCCGTGGCGACGGCGACGCGGACGTCCCGGTCTCCCCGGCGGCCGGTGAGCACGAATCCGCAGGTGATCCCCTCGGCGTCGTGCGGAACGGGGAAGGGGCGAATGCCGATGTTTCCCACCGAGAACTGCTCCGAGTCGAACACGCGGACCGGTCCCGGGCTGCCGATCCTGGAGAGGATCCGCCGGGTGAACGGGCGCACGTTCTTCGCGTGGACGAAGATCGGCACGCCGTGCCGGGCGCAGCTTGCGACGGCGGCATGGTGGATGTGGTCCCCGTGCAGATGGGAGACGAGGACGGCGTCCACGTCGTCCCAGGAAACGCCGCTTTCGGCAAGCGCCTGGGCAAGGCCCCGCTGGGACGGGAGCCCCGCGTCGAGGAGGAGAATCGTCCCCGCGTACTCCACGAGGGTCAGGTTCCCGGAGCTGCCGCTCCTGAGGGGCCTGACGCTGAACGGATCACGCAAGGGAAAGAAGCTCCAGCCCGGTCATTTCGTCGGGGTTCCGCGACGCGGCGACGCCGGCCACCTCGAGGATCATCGCCTCGACCACGATGAACACGTTTCCCTCCCTGCGGATGCATCCGGTGAGGACCTCCGCGCCCCGTCCGAGGGACGCATGGAGGTGGATGGACGGCGAGCCGTCCTTCTCCGCGACGCTCCCCATCCCGACGATCTCGAACGGCTTCGCAAACGTCCTCCAGTCGGGATCCGGCGGCAGGGCCGCTTCCTTCGGGCCGCAGACCAGCCGGCCGCGCTCGAGGGCCCCGAACAGGAAGAACCACCCGGCCCGGATCTTCTCGGTCCCGCACAGGCCGACGAGCGCGGGAACGATTGCCTCGCCGTGGTCGAAGCGGGCGAGAACGACCCGCCCGACCTGTCCCGTCCTGTATCGCACCTTACGGCGCGTACCGCGTGAACACGAAATCGTGGCCCTTCACGTTCGCCTGGTGGCAAGGGAAACAGGTCCCGTGCACCTTTTCGTCCGCCGGCTTCCCGTCGATGAAACGGCCGAATCCCCATCCGCCGGTGGCCTTGTACTTCCCGGCGTCCTTCACCATGAACTCGATCCGCTTCGGGTCGCCGGGGACGAAGGCGTTCTTGAACTCCGCGGACTCGACCCGCTTCCACGCGAGCTTGGCGAGGATCGCCCCGTCGGGGAAGGGGAGGGTCTTCGCCCGGTACGCCTTCATCGCGATCTCGTTGCCGAGGATGACGCGGATCTCGTCGTTGTCGGTGCGGTGCGACGGGGCGACGACCTGCCAGTTGCGGTAGCCGTCCGGGACGGCGACGCCGAAGACCGGGGATGTCTCGCCGCCTTCGGCGCCCGCGGACCGGGGATGGAGGATTGCGGTTGCCGCGACGACGAGGCCGAGGAGCGCGAGGACCGATCCGGAGAACCGCCGCATGCGAGACTCCTTTCCTCTCCCGGTGATGAAAGCGCGATCGGCAGTATTATACCAGCGGGCGATCCGCGGCATCGCTGGTTAATCGGACGCGGGTTCCTCGGGGATTTTCGGGACCGCCGCAACGCCCGCCGTCGACGCCCCCCTTTCGGGCACTTTTCGGGCACCCCCTTTCGTTCCGCCCCGGTTCCGGTTTAGAATAGGAAATTCGCCGGGGGGGGGAGGGCCGCTTGAAGCTTCCGGAACTCAAGATAGGCAAATTCACCGCACGGCTTCCGATCGTCCAGGGCGGGATGTCCGTGCGCATCTCGACGTCCTCGCTCGCGTCCGCCGTGGCGGAGTGCGGGGGGATCGGCACGATCGGGGGATCCGGCATTCCCATCGACGAGCTCCAGGAGGACATCCGCCGGGCCAAGACGAAGACCACGGGGATCGTCGCCGTCAACATCATGTTCGCGATCCGCCAGTTCATGGAAACGGTGAAGGCCTCGATCGACGCCGGCGTCGACATGATCGTCACGGGCGCCGGCTTCTCGCGCGACGTTTTCAAGGTCGGCAAGGACCACGGCGTCCCCATCGTCTCGATCGTCTCCTCGCCCGAGTTCGGCAAGCTCGCCGAGCGTTGCGGCGCGGACGCGATCGTCGTGGAGGCGAAGGAGGCCGGCGGGCATCTCGGAACCGACCGGCCGCTGCGCGAGCTCTTCCCCGAGATCCGGAAGGTCGTCCGGAAGGTTCCGCTCATCGCGGCGGGCGGGATCACCGACGGCTACGAGATCGCCGAGATGATCGGGAAGTACGGCGCGGACGGCGTCCAGATGGCGACCCGCTTCGTGCTCACGAAGGAGTGCGACGTCCCGGACGCCTTCAAGCAGGCGTACCTCGGCGCGAAGAAGGAGGACATCGAGATCCTCCACTCCCCCGTCGGGCTTCCCGGCCGGGCGATCAGGAACCGGTTCCTCAACCGGCTCCTGAACGGAGAGAACGTCTACGACGGCGAATGCAAGCGGAATTGCCTCAAGAGCTGCGACCATTCGTTCTGCATCATCGACCGGCTCGACATGTCCAGGGCCGGCGACACGGAGAACGGGCTCGTCTTCTCCGGCGAGAACGTCTGGCGCATCAAGGACGTCCCCGCGGTCCGGGACCTCATCGACCGCCTGGTCGCCGAGGCCGAGAGCGTCTACGCGCCGGCCCCCGCCTGACCGGAGAGAAGCGTCTTCAGGAAATTGTCGTAGAGTCCCGGATCGAACTCCGTCCCCCGGCCCTGGTCCATGATCGACAGGGCCGTCTTCATGTCCATCCCCTTGCGGTAGGGCCGGTTCGTCCGCAGGGCGTCGTACACGTCGGCGATCTGCGTCATGGCCGAGACCGGGTGGAGCGTCGCCGGCGCGGCCGTCTTGGGGTACCCCGAGCGGTCGTACTTGATGTGGTGCTCGAAGCAGACGATCATCGGGAGGTCCGAACCGCAGTCGAGCTTCCGGAGCAGGTTGGCCCCCAGGACGGGGTGTTCCGCCATCCGTTCGAACTCCGCGGCGTCGATCCGCCCCGGCTTCTGGATGATCGCCGACGGGACCATCTCCTTGCCCACGTCGTGGAGGATGGCGGACAGGCCGATCTCCTGGAGGCGCTCCTCCGGGAAGCCGAGAATGGCGGCCTGGGCCGTGACGATGGCGCAGACGTTGAGAGAGTGCGTCACCGTGTAGTCGTCGTGGGCCTGGAGGCGCATGAGCCGGTGGATGAGGAACGCGTCCTGCCGAAGCCCCTTCATGACGCCGGCGACGATCTCCCTCCCGTCCGAGAGCGACCGGCCCCCGTTGCCCGTGGCCAGCGACTCGAGCAGTCCCTTGAGCACGTCCGTCGCGCCGAACAGGATGTGGGACGCCGGGAGGGCCAGGCCGTCCGCGCCCCCCAGGGTCTCGATGTTTCCGTACGAGATGCACTCCCACTTCAGGCCCGACGCGTCCTCCTTGCCGGTGTTGAGGAAGTAGACGAACCGCTTGAGCTCCCCGAAGGTCAGTCCCTGGCGGATGGAGAACTTTTCGATTCCCTTCTCCCGGATGTCCCGGAGGAGCTTGACGAGCGCGGGGTTCATGTCCAGGAAAGGGTATTCGTCGACGACGAAGTGGTCCCCGATGATTCCCACGTGGACCGTTCCCATCGCGGCCACCGCGCGCTGGATCCGCTCGTGCAGCCGGGCGAGGATCGCCTGGACGCGCTGGTGGGTCTCCGGGTAGATGCCCGCCGCCTGGATTGCCTGGGCCAGGTCAAGGACGATCGCGAAAAGGCCCTGCTTGTCCTTCATTGCGTCTTCCCCAGCCTGCGGACCAGACCTTCGCAGTGGGCCCGGACGGGCGCCCGCCGGACCTCCGTTCCCCGGTGGAGGAAGGCGGCGGCCTCGACGCCGCCGATCCGGTAGAGGGCGCTCGCCGCGTCGATCCTCGGCTGGTCCTCCTTCGCGGCGGAGAAGAGGGTTTCGTCGAGGAGGATCCTGCCGAGGCCGGGGACGGCTTCCGGAGCCCCGATCTTTCCGACCGCCAGGATCGCCTCCCGCCGCACCCGGGCGTCGGGGTGCGAGGCCGCGCGCATGAGACTTGCGACGGCGCGCCGGTCTCCGATGTCCCCGAGGATGATGCAGAGGTTGCGCACGAAGTACCACTTCGGGTGTCCCATCTTCTCCACGATCGCCGGCACCGCCGTCGGCCCCAGGCGCGCCATCATCGCGATCAGCGACCGGCGCCTGGCGGCATCCGCCTCGTTGAGGAGGCGGTCGAGGAGGGGCCTCGTCGCCGTGCCGCCGAATTTCGAGAGGAGGGCCAGGGTCGCCTCCATCTCCTCGCCTTTCGGCGCGCCCGCGAGGCAGACGTCGGTGACCTGGCCGAAATCGGTCTCCTGCAGGAGCCGGCGGACCGCCGACTGCCGCTCCGGCGAAAGGCTCGACACGAGAGCGTCGAGCGACAGGAGGATCGTCTGCAGGAGGACGATGTCCCGGCGGGAGATGACGTTGGGCACCGCCTTCCGGACCTCCTCGACGAGGTCGGAGAACACCTCCGGCTGCTTCGCCTTCGCCAGGAGTTCGAGCAGGACGGTCATGCTCTTCCGGCGCATCTCCTCGTCCCGGAAGGCGGACAGGACCTCCGCATC
>JBLNEU010000239.1:0-3525 GCA_050263015.1 Deltaproteobacteria bacterium
AGGAACAGCCCCGCCAACCCGGGGTCTTTTGCGCCGCCGCTCCCGCCCGGTGTCTCCCCCTCCAGGGCCGCCCGGCCGATCGCGAAGGGCCCCTCCAGCCGGAACGTGTACGGCTCCTTCAAAGCGATCGAAAAGGCGAGGTCGGTGTCGGGGCTGCTCGTCCGGACCCTCCCCGTCACCGCGTCCCCCTCCCTTCTTCCTTCCGCCTCCCCCGCGTCGAATCCCGTTCCGGCAAGCCGGACATTCGCCGCGGCGGCGGAGAACCTCAGGTCGGCGATCGACTCCCGGACGGGTTTCCGGGGGTCGAGCAGATCGCCGAGCCGCACGATCCCGTCCCCTTCCGCCGTCCACGTTCCCGACGGCTGGAGGTCGCCCCGCCCGGCCGCCGCCGCGAGGAACGCGGTCGAAACATTGTCGGCCGCGACCCGGACCCGGGCGGGCCAGCCGCGCTCGCGCCGGACGACGGCGGAAACCTTCGCGGCCGGCGACGCGGCGGCGATTGCGATGCTCCCCGCGACGGCTCCCAGCGATCCTTCCGCCGTCACGCCCGCGAACACGGCGCCTCCCGCCTCGAGCCTCGGCGCGGACGCCGAAAAACGCCTGACCTCCCACCCGCGCGTTCCGTAATGCGCCCCGAGCGCGAGCGCGACCTGCCCCCTGGCGCGCCGGCCGTATTCGGGCGCGACGACCGACAGCGCCGCACCAAGGTCGACCTTCTCGAGGGACGCCGTCACGTCCGCCTCGCCCGACCTTCCCGTCCCGTCGAGCGCGAACGTCCCCTCGGCCGCCACGCCTCCCGCCTTGACGTCCCACTGCACCTCGCCGCGGCGGACGTCGACGCTCCCGTCGATCAGGACGGCCCGGGCCTCGATGTCCCGCGACGCGATCTTCGCGAGCTCCGCGGTCCCCGAGACGGAAACCGCATTCGCCCCGATGGAGAGCTGAAGATCGGCGGTTCCCGTCCCCTCGAGACCGGCGGCGTACCGGGCCGCCGGCGAAGGGTCCCGGCCGAGCGACGACAGCACGGCCGCGACCCACGGTCCGCACCTCGCGAAGTCGATCTCCCGAACCCCGACCGTCGCTTCGAGCAGGAACGGTTCGGCGGATAACGGACCCGTCAGCGTCCCGGCACCCGTGACGCTCGCGACGTCGGCGGGCACGTCGGCGACGAAATGGACGAGCCCGGCCGGGTCGCCTTCGATCCTCGCCGCGGCGGGGACCGGCGGAAGCGCCCGCATCGCCAGCCCCCTCGCCTTGACCCCCAGCGAGATCCGAGGGTGCCCGGCCTCCCCGCTCGCGTCCCAGTCCCCGGCGAGGCCCGCCCAGGCGACCGGATAGTCCCATCCGTAATCGGCCGCCCTGCCCGGGGACGCGGAAAATGCGCCGGACAGGTCGATCGCTCGCCGGTCCAGGGAGACCGACCCGCTCCCGTTCAACTCCGCGTTCCCGGCACGCACCCGGACCGCCACGACTTCGAGCGCCCGATCCGGCGCGAATTCGAGCGAGGCGGCGGCGGACAGCGGAACCCGGATCGGACGGCCGGCGGCGCCTCCATCGGCACCGATGCGCTCGAAGCCGTCCGGAACGGAAACGGAGATGTCGGCCGCGACCTTCCCGGGACCTCCCGAAGCCGAAACCGCGACTTCTCCCGTCCCCGCGGGCCGCCAGGACGATCCCCATTTCCCCCACGGAGCCCGGCCGAGAGCCGCCCGGGACAGCGACAGACTCCCCTCGCCCTCTTCCGTCTTGAGATCGTACGAGCCGCGCCCGGCCAGGGTCCCTCCCCACAGCCGGCCCCGGAACGATTGCACGCGCAGGCGCCCCTCCGAGGCGGCCACGGCGATCTCGCCGTCCGCGGGGGTGTCCCCGCCGAAGCGCCCGTTGGAGAGAGAGGCGCGGCCGGCCACCGCGGGATCCGCGAATGGCCCGTCGACGGCGAGCGAGAACTCCACCGTCCCCTGCGCGGCAAAGTCGCCCAGCCTCCGGCCGCCGGGCGCTTCCGCGGCGATCCAGCGGGCGATGTCGGCGGTTCCGGACGCCCTGACGGCCGCTGTCCGCTTCGCCGTGTCGACGAGGCCCGACGCGCGGACGGTCGCCGACGCCCCCTTGACGACGAGCCGCCTCAGCCGGATCGCGCCCTTGTCGTAATGAAAGTCCGCCTCCGCCGAATCGAACGGCAGGCGCCCGTCGCCCGCGACGGGAAGGGCGAGCTCGCCGGATGCCTTGTCCGCTTCGAATGTCACGCGGGTCCCCAGGAACCTGGTTTGGCGGATCCGGAATTCCCGCACGGCCGCCTCCAGCCTCCGGACCGGGCCCAGGGGCCCGATCCGGGCATGCCCGTCCACGAGAAGGATCTCTGGGATCGGCTCGCCTCCCTCGCGCGACGGCGCGGAGCGGAGTTTCTCGAAGAGCGGCCGGTTCGCCTCCCCCGCCTCGACGGTGAAGTTGCGGACACGGATCCTGGACACGGGATTCGCCCCCGAAAGGATGCCGAGGACGGAGAGAGACGCGTCGGCGCTTTCGGATCGCGCCAGGGGAAGGTCCGACAGCGCGTCCACGACGGACAGATCGTCGAGGGAGACGCTCAATGTGAGGAGATGAAATCGCAGGTTCCGGAACGAAACCTTCAGCCCGCGCTCGGCGGCTTCGCGCCGGATCGCCTCACCGGCGCTGCGCATGCGTTCCGGGACCTCGCGCGCGAGCCGCCATGCCCCCGCGGCGAGGACGGCGACGGCGAGGAGGCCGACACCAGTCCACCACGCCCATCGTCTCGCCATAAAGATCGATTATAGCGGAATTCCTCGAAAAACGAAGGCCCCTTCGCGCGAAGGGGCCTTCGTCGTATCGGGATGCGCTCCCGCAAATCGAATGGAGCGGGCGACCGGATTCGAACCGGCGACGTCAAGCTTGGGAAGCTTGCATTCTACCCCTGAATTACGCCCGCGTACCTTCTTCCGTTTACCATAACTGCCGTTCGGAACGCAATGCCTTTGCGGGAAAAGCTACCTCCCGGCCCGCTCCACGCGGGCCCGGACGTCGCGATACTCCGGCCACTTCTCGAACAGGGCCCTGAAGATCTCGTCCCCCTCCTTGTCCCGCCCGGCGCGGTCGAGCACGAGGGCCTTCTGGTACTGGACGTCCCGGGTTTCGTTCCCGCCGATGAGATCCGATGCGAGCAGTTCGTCGAGCGTGGCGATCGCGCCGTCGAAATCGTTCTTGTCGACCATCGTCTCGGCCAGGAGGATGGAGGCGCCCAGGAAGAGCGAGCGGCGGCCGCGCGCGACCCGGAACTCGCCCAACGCCTCGTCCAGGAGCCCCATCTCCTTGTACGCAATGCCGAGGTTGTAGCGCGCCTCGGGGTCCGAGTCGCCGATCTCCTCGTTCACCTTGGCCTGGAGCTTCTCCACGACGCTCTGAACGATCTTGTCTTCCTCGCTGGACAGGGGGGACGCGGGCGCCGTACTCTCCGCGGGCCCGGGAGCGGCTTGCGCCGCCGGCTCCTCCTCGACCCGATCCGTCTCCGGG
>JBLNEU010000240.1:0-4052 GCA_050263015.1 Deltaproteobacteria bacterium
GTCGCCCCCGGGCAGCAGGATCCCGATCGCGCCGGTGTAGACCCCGCGCGGGGCGGTCTCGACCTTCCGCAGGAGGCGCATCGAGGCGATCTTCGGCGCCCCCGTGACGGACCCGCAGGGGAACAGGGCGCGGAAAAGCGACGGCACGGACGTCCCCGGCCTGAGCGTTCCGGTCACCGACGAGACCATCTGGAGGACGGTGCGGTACCGCTCGACCGCGAACAGGCGCGGGACGCGGATGGATCCAGGACGGCACACCCGTCCGAGGTCGTTCCGCAACAGATCCACGATCATCACGTTTTCCGCCCGGTTCTTCGGGTCCGATCGCAGGCGCGCGGCGGCCCGCCGATCCTGCGAAAGGTTGAGGCCCCTCGGGGCGGTTCCCTTCATCGGGCGGGTCTCGATCTTCCCCTTCCGGACGCGGAAGAACAGCTCCGGGGAGCAGGATATGATGCTTCCGTTCCCGGTCCTCAAGTATGCGCCGTACCTGACCGGCTGGACCGCGCGAAGCCGCAGGTAGAGGGCGAAAGGATCGCCGGATACGGGGAACGAAAACTTCCCCGTCAGATTGGCCTGGTACACATCCCCGGTCTCGATCGCCCGGCGGATTTCTTCGACCTTCTCGGCATGGTCGACTTCCTGAAGGGAAAACGTCGGATCCGGGCACGCTTCGGAGGGCGGAATGGACGGCGCGTCCGCCCCCGTGGGCCACCGGGGTGGGGTACGACCGCCCGTCGACCATCGCCCACGAAGATGGTCGAACCGCAGGAATCCGTCGTAGACCCCGAGCCAGATCAGGGGGAAATCGGCCCCGGTCGCTTCGTTTGCCGGACTTTCCCGCCCCTCGAATGCCGGGTCGAGAGCGAACCCGGCCTCGTACGAAAGAAAGCCGGCGACCGCGAATCCCCCGGCCTGGCACGCGTCCGCCTCTTCCAGCAGGCGCGCGACGTCTTCCGGGCGGGACGATGCGAGGATCCTGACGGGAGACCTCAGGAGGTAGGAGTGCCGGTCCCGGGGACCCGGGATCTGCGTTTCCAGCAGCACCGCTCCGGGTTCTCCCGACGCGGGGGAAAACATCCGGACCGGTGTGGGGAACACGACGCCGCCTTTGTCGGGGGATGACACCTTCGCTCGCACCTGCGCATGACACGCGATTTCCGCCGCCTGCGACATTATTGCAGGGCCGGGGCGGGGATTGCCACCGTGAAACCCCGCGCGGGGCGGTCGGCGAACGAAAGAATCCGGGGACGTCCCTGGACTTTGCGGACCGGGATTTCGGCGTTACCGAAGCGGGGACAGGACGATGTCGAAGACGGCGCTCTTTTCCCCGCCGCGCAGGTAGAACTGCGTTGTCAGCGGCCGGTAGCCCGGGGCAAACGCCTTGACGTGGATGTGCGGGGGGCGCCCCGGGTATTTGCCGGGGAAGTCGGTGGTGTACAGGTAGCGACCGTCCGCCTTCGCCTTTATGCTTCCGCGATGGGCGTCGTCGTAGTCGCCGGACGGACCGGCGTGCCACCACTCGATGCGGGCGCCGGACAACGGTCGGCAGTCAGGTGCGCCGAGAAGCCGGCCCGAAACGGCCAGTCCCTCTCCCGTGGACGTCCGCTCCGGGGCTCCGGGACGATAGAAGGGGCCCTCCATGTCGGGCGGCGTCGGCTCGCACCGCTGCCCGCCCGTTGCCGCGCTCCCTCCGATAGCGAGCAGCGCGGCCGCAAGGCCGAGCGAAAGAATGAGCGATCCCGGCAGCTTTGTCTTCGCCCGGTGCGTCAGGCGCCTCGGCTGGTTCATTCCGCACCTCCGGCTCGTTGGTCCCGCACAAGATTAGTTGCGCCGCCGCGCATCCCGGATTCCGCTCCCGGCTCGCAACGGAGCGCCGGGAAGCCGTATCCAACGGTGGGGGAGAGGCGCGATGGAGTCCGGCAGAAGGACCTTTCTGCAGATTCTCGGGGCTGCCGCTTCCGTCCTCGGCTTCAACCGGGGCGGCTACGCAGCCGAACTCCTGGCGGGCGCGGGCGGGACGAAGGCGGGGCCCGGGGCCGCGGGAAACCTTTTTACGAGCCGCGGACGATCGCTCGTCGCGGCGGTGGGCGGGAAAGACCTCCCGGAAATGGTCAGGAAGGCGGTGTCCCTGATCGGCGGGTTCGGACCGCTTGCCCTCCGCGGGAAGCGCGTCCTCGTCAAGCCGAACGTCGTCGGGTCCAACGGGAATCCGACGACCACGAACCCGTCGGTCGTGGCGGCCGTGGTCGGGGCGGTCTACGAAGCGGGAGCCGGGAGGGTCTTCGTCGGCGACATGTCCGCGCTCATCCGGGGGAAGACGGAAGTGAGCATGGAACGGACGGGGATCCTCGCGGCCGCCCGCGACGCCGGGGCCGAGCCGGTCTTCTTCGAGGACCACGAATGGGTGAAGGTGAAGGTCGGCGGAAGGCACCTGAAGGAGGTGTCGGTCACGGAATGGGTCCGCAAGGTCGACGCCGTCGTCAACGTTCCGGTCATCAAGACCCACGAGTACGCCGGGTACTCGATCTGCCTCAAGAACTTCGTCGGGGCCACCCACTTCAGCGACCGGCCCTATCTCGTGAATCCGCTCCGGTGGGAGGAGGTCGTCGCGGAGCTCAATCTGGCCTGGCATCCGGACCTGAACATCGCGGACGGGACGAAGGTGATGGTCGAGGGAGGGCCCTGGGAGGGACGCGCCGAAGATGCGAACCTGGTGCTGGCGAGCGGCGACCGGATCGCATGCGACGTCGTCGGCCTTGCCGTGATCAAGTCGTTCGGCCGGTGGAAACGCCTCGCGACGATCTCGCCGTGGGAGATGGGCCAGGTGAAACGGGCGGTCGCGCTCGGCCTCGGGGCGCGGAACGGTCGGGAACTGGAGCTGTTGACCGCGTCGCTCGACGGCGATCCCGCCTTCCATGCTCTCATGGAGAGAGCGAAGTCGTTCGTCTGACGGCAGGAAGCGAGCCGCTCGCCGTCTCCCTCCCTCCGTCGTTTCAGAAGCGGAAGCCGACGTTCGCCGTCCCCGTCAGCCCGTCGAGCTTTGAATCAAGGCCGAATGTCGTCACCTCGAGCCAGCGGTACTTAAGCTCGCCCCCGATGTAGACCAGCCGGGAGACGTCGAAATTGACACCGGCTCCCAAGTGGACTCCGGCCGCCGTATCGTCATCGTCTTCGGTCCCGAAGAAGGGGTCATCGCTTTCATGCCCCACGAAGTACACGCCGGCACCGATCACGAAGTACGGTTCGATGGGGCCCGAGGGGAAAGCCAGTTTCGCGCTCAGCGTGACCGGTACGGCTACGAAGATCTCGTCGGCGATCCCGTACTCCGCCTCGAAGGCGAAGACCCCGATGCCTCCCTCGATCGCGAGAGCGAAGTGGGGCGACGGCTGCGCGACGTAACGCCCAAAGGCGGCTTCCAGGTTGAATCCCGTATCCGCGTTTGTGATCCCCGATTCTCCACCGAGGTCGCTCGAACCGGGGGAATAGACTCCCGCCTTGAAGGCGGCGTAATTCGGCTGCGTTGCGGCGCCCGCGGCGGGAGATGCCGCGACCAGAATTGCGATGACGAGAACCACGAGCACCGGAATGGTCCGCTTCATGGCGTTCCTCCTTCGTCTCGGGGGCTGTGGCGCGCTGCCGTTCGCACGGGGAGCGGATGTCGCCAGTATACTTCCCGAGAGGCGGGAATCAACTGCGAAGGAGGGCGCGCATCGGAGCTCGGAGCTGACCGATGTCTCGCCTCTCATCGTCGGGGCTTGCCCTTGAGGTCGATGACCACCAGCCGGTCGTTGCCCGATTCGGCGCCCCAGACCTCGCCGGGCCGGCCGAGGATCTGGCGCACGTTCGCCCCCCTGCGATCGCTCGGAAAGCTCGTGAACGTCTCCGTCTTCGGCTCGAACCGCACCATCGCATTGGCCCCGAAGTCGGAAAGCCAGACGACGTCGTCTTCGTCGACATAGACGGCGTAGGCGCGCGGCGACTTCCCGGGAAGCGCCCAGGTCCTCCAGGCGCCGCTCTTGGGGTCAAGCACGCTCACCTGTCCCGAATTCCAT
>JBLNEU010000241.1:0-3364 GCA_050263015.1 Deltaproteobacteria bacterium
GGCTGCGCCACGATGGCGCCGGATTACGAGCGCCCCGCGCTTCCGGTCCCCGGCGCGTGGCCGTCCGGCGAGGCGTACCTCAGCGCCGGATCGACGGAGGGCGCCGCTTCCGCGCCCGGACTCCCGTGGGGCGACTACTTCGCGAACGAGTCGCTCCGGAAGGTGATCGCCCTTGCCCTTTCGAACAACCGGGACCTCAAAGTCGCGGCGCTCGCCGTCGAGCGCTCCCGGGCGCTGTACGGGATCAGCCGGGCCGACCTCTTTCCCCAGGTGGACGCCACGGGGGGCGGCATCGCCGCTCGGACCCCGGGGACGCTGACCAACAATGGGCAGCCCGTCACGTTTCGCCAGTACGACGTCGGGCTCGCCGTGGCCGGCTACGAGCTCGACCTCTTCGGGCGCGTCCGCAGCCTGAAGGACCGGGCCCTTGCGGCGTACCTCGCCACGGATCAGGCGCGGCGGAGCGTGCAGGTCGGCCTCGTCTCCGAGGTGGCGGGCCGCTGGTTCGCCCTCGCCGCGGACCGGGAGCGTCTCGGCCTCGCCCGCGAGACCCTCGCCGTGCAGGAGAAGTCGTACGAGCTGACGAAGCGCCGCTTCGAGGGAGGCGTCTCTTCCGAGCTCGACCTTCGCCAGGCCCAGACGAGCGTGGACGCGGCGCGCGTCGACATCGCCCGGTACACGGCGCTCGCGGCGCAGGACCGGAATGCCCTCGACCTGCTCGCGGGCGCTCCGGTCCCCGAGGATCTCCTCCCCGCGGAACTCGACGCGGTCACGGCGATGAAGGAGCTCTCCGCAGGGCTGCCGTCCGAGGTGCTCATGCGCCGCCCGGACATCGTCGAGGCGGAGGAATCGCTCAAGAGCGCAAACGCCAACATCGGCGCGGCGCGCGCCGCCTTCTTCCCGCGCATCACCCTCACGACTTCGTTCGGCCTCGCGAGCGACGAGCTCGGCGACCTCTTCCGGGGCGCGGCCCGCACTTGGAGCTTCGCGCCCCGCATCTCGGTCCCGATCTTCGACGGGGGAGCGAACCGGGCGAACCTCAAGGTCGCCAGGGCGGACCGGGACATCGCCGTGGCGCGATACGAGAAGGCGGTCCAGGCGGCGTTCCGCGACGTGGCCGACGCCCTCGCCCAGCGCGGGACGCTCGGCGACCAGCTCTCGGCGCAGCAGTCGCTGGTGGACGCGGCGACGGTGACCCGGAAGCTTTCGGACGCGCGGTACGAGAAGGGAGTCGACAGCTATCTCTCCGTCCTCGACGCGCAGCGCACCCTTTACGCGGCGCGCCAGAACCTGATCACCGTGCGCCTCGCGCTCCTCGCCAATCGCGTCACGCTGTACCGGGCCCTCGGCGGCGGAGGGTGACGGAGGCAGGCGATGACTTCCCGAAGGCCGTGGAGAGTCCGTGGCGCCCGCGCGGCGTGCGCCGCGGCCGCGCTTCTGCTTGCGGCGCTCCCGTGGGGCCGGACCGCCGCCGCCCTGGAGCCGGAGGCACCGCCCGGACCGGCAGCCGCGGCCGGTGACGCGGCCGGCTCCGCGCCTGCGACGCCCCGGGGAGAGGACGCGGCGAGCCCGGCTCCGCGCGCGCCTGCCGGGGACAACGCCGCGCGGCCGTCCGCCGTGTGGACCCTGGACGACGTCGTGCGCATCGCGCTCGCCAGGCACCCGCTCGTCAACAGGGCCGACGCCGAGACCCGGGCCGCGGAGGCGCGCCGGGGGCAGGCGAAGTCGGCCTACTACCCCACCGTCGGAATCGCGGCGGAGTATTCCCGTACGCGCAGCTTCTCCGGGCAGCCCGGGGCGAGCAGCACCTCCGAGGACGAATCCGTCGAGGGTACGCTGACGCAGGTGCTCGCCGACTTCGGCCGCCGCGGCGCCTCCCTCGACCGGGCGGGCGCCCTTCGCGACGCCGCCCGGGAATCGGGGCGGTCGGTGCGGCAGGATGTGGCGTTCGCGGCAAAGGTCGCCTACTTCGACGTGCTGCGGGCCGGCCAGATCCTTTCGGTGCAGAAGGAGACGGTCGCGCAGAGGGAATCCCTCGTCACCCGGTCGAACGCGTATTACGATGCCGGGATCCGGGCGCGGATCGACGTTGTGCGGTCCGAGGCCAACCTGTACGCCGCCCGCGCCGATCTCGCCTCGGCCGAGAGCGCGCTCAAGGTCGCCCGGATCACCCTCCTGCGGCGGATGGGCATCGACTGGCCGACGGAGTACGATCTGTCGTACACCGGGTCGACCGCGGGTCTCGACGGCGGCCTCGCCGGCTGGATCCTGGAAGCGGAAGAAAACCGGCCCGGCCTCAAGGCGCTCATGGCTCAGGAGCGGGCCGCGGAGAACGCGGTGAGCGCCGCGCGGGCGGGACGGAATCCGGTTCTCACCGGCGCCGGCAGCTACGGCTACGCGGCAGACGAGCCGCCCCTGCGTCAGAACTACGACGTGTCCGTGCAGCTCGCGCTCCCGGTCTTTACCGGGTTCCTGGTGCGGGAGCAGATCGCGGAAGCGGAGGCCGTCCTCGCGTCGGCGCGCTCCGCGGTGACGGACGAGCGCCGCGCCGTCCGTCTCGAGGTCGAGGAGGCGGCCCTCGCCGTCGAAGAGACGGGCCGACGCATCGAGGCGCGGCGGAAGGAGAAGGAGGCTTCCGAGGAGAACCTGCGGCTGGCGACGGCCCGGTACCAGGTGGGGGCGGGAGACATCATCGAAATGATCGACGCCCAGGTCCAGGCGACCCGCGCGGACACCTCCCTGATCGAGGCCCTCTTCGACCGGGACGTGGCGAGCGCCCGGCTCCTTCGGGCGATCGGGCGCGAGCCGGGCGGGCGGCCGCAATGAGGGTCCGGCGACAGGAAGGGAGATGGCGATGCTCATGAAAGGGAAGATCGTTCTCGTCACCGGCGCCAGCCGGGGGATCGGCGCGGCGACGGCCAGGCTTCTGGCCAGGCACGGCGCCGCCGTGGCGGTCAACTATTTCCGGAGCGAGGGGCCTGCCGCCGACGTCGTGGACGGCATCCGGAAGGGCGGGGGCACCGCGGCCGCCTTCAGGGCGGACGTCCGGGACGCCGGGCAGGTCGAGGCGATGGCCCGCGAGGTATCGGGGACCCTCGGCCCCGTGGACACGCTCGTCATCAACGCCTCGGTCGATTTTCCGATCGTCCCCTTCCTCGAGTACAAGTGGAACGACTTCGAGGCGAAGCTGACCGGGGAAATGAAGGCCGCCTTCTTCTGCTGCAAGGCGTTCCTCCCCGCGATGGTCAAGGCGGGCAAGGGCTGCATCGTCGGGGTCAGCAGCGGGCTCTCCCGCCACCCCGGCCACGGCTTCTGCGCCCACAGCACGGCGAAATCCGGGCTGGACGCCTTCATGAAGTCGCTC
>JBLNEU010000242.1:0-2835 GCA_050263015.1 Deltaproteobacteria bacterium
GTCCTTGAGGATCTCGACGGCGATCAGCGGCAGGAGCCCGACCAGCGACCGGACCCGGAGCGGGATGGATCGCCCGTCGACGTGGAGATGGTCGTAATAGATCCCGTCCTCCTCGTCCCAGAGGCCGGTCCCGCCGAGCGTATTGATGGCGTCGGCGATCGCGATGAAGTGCTCGAAGAACTTGGACGCCAGGTCCTCGTAGGACGGGTCCTCCGCGGCGAGCTCCAGCGCCATCGACAGCAGCGTGGTGCAATAGAAGGCCATCCAGGCGGTGCCGTCGGCCTGTTCCAGGCGCCCGCCTGCGGGCGGGGGCGCCGACCGGTCGAAGACGCCGACGTTGTCGAGCCCCAGGAAGCCGCCCGAGAACACGTGGTTCCCGTGCGGACCGGTGAGGCCGAAGAGCCGCTCCTTGAGGATGGGGTCCCGGCCGTTCCAGAGAGCCAGCGCGAAGCACAGGCGCGCTTCCCGGTCGGTGATCCCGAGCAGGCCGTCTTCTCCCCACCGGTACGCCCGGCTTCGCGCATGTTCGTGCGGAAAATAGTCCCAGGACGAGCCGTCCGCGGAATGGTCTTCCCGCACGGTCCCCCATTGCCGCTCGGAAAGGTACGGCCCCCACCGCTTCCAGTTCTTCCTGCGCTGCGCATCCTCGATGAGGCGGATCCCTTCCGCCGGCTCCGTGCGCGATATCGGCGTTCCGCTCATGCGGCCCTCGCGGAGGCGGCTATCCCGTCCACCGGAGCCACCAGCCAAGCAGTCTGCGGACCCCGGGCGTCAATCGGGTCCGGTTGTACATGTCGGCGACCTGCCTGATGGCCTCGGCCCGGGTCGGGTACGGGTGAATGACGTTGGAAAGAGTCCCCAGGCCGATGTCTCCCGCCATCGCGAGCGAGATCTCGTTGATCATCTCCCCCGCGTGGCGCGCCACGATGGTCGCGCCGAGGATCCTGCCGGTCCCCCTGCGGACGTGGACCTTGACGAACCCTTCCTCCTCCCCGTCCACGATGGCCCGGTCGACCTCGTTCATGCGCCTGACGAACGTGTCCACCGGGATCCCGCGCGCCGCCGCATCGCGCTCGTACATTCCGACGTGCGCGACTTCCGGATCGGTGTAGGTGCACCAGGGGACCGTGAGCCCGCTCAGGCGCTTCCGACCGCGGAACAGCGCGTTCCGGATGACGATCCGCGCGGCCGCGTCCGCGGTGTGCGTGAACCTGTGCTCCATGCAGACGTCGCCCGCCGCGTAAACGCGCGGGTTGGTCGTCCGCAGGAAGTCGTCGACGGCCACCCCCTTCCTGCCGTCGTACCGGACGCCCGCGGCCTCGAGCCGCAGCCCCTCGACGTTGGGCGCGCGTCCCGCGCCGATGAGGATCTCGTCCACGGCGACCGTGTCCGCGAAACCGTCGGCTCGTCGCAGGTGGACCCGTTTCTCGTTTCCGGTGGGCGTGACCCCCGTGACCGACGTATCGAGCCGCACGTCGATTCCATCCCGCCGGAACGCGCCGGCCACGATCTCGGCGGCGTCCGGGTCCTCCTTCCTCAGGAACCGGGAAGAGCGCTGGACGATGGTCGTCTCGGACCCGCAGCGCCGGAACGCCTGGGCGAGCTCGCACCCGATCGGCCCGGCGCCGAAGACCAGGATTCGCCGCGGAAGCCCGGTCAGGGAAAAGACGGTTTCGTTGGTGAGGAAACCGGCGTCGGCGAGCCCCGGCACGGGCGGGACCTCGGGCCGCGCCCCGGTGGCGATCACGGCCTTGCCGAACCGAAGGGACTTGCCGTCCACATCCACCGTGTCGGGCGCCGAGAACCGCGCCTCCCCCAGGAACACGTCGATCCCCAGCGACCGGAACCGCTGCACGGAGTCGTGATGGCTGATTCGCGCCCGCAAGCGCCGCATCCGCTCCATGACCGCCGCGAAGTCCGCCGTCGTTCCCTCCGGTACCCGCACGCCGAAGAGGTCGGCGTCGCGCGCGTCCGCGCAGACCCGGGCAGACCGGATGATGCACTTGGAGGGGACGCATCCGACGTTCAGGCAGTCGCCTCCGAGGAGGTGACGCTCGACGAGCGCCACCTTGGCGCCCAGGCCCGCCGCCCCGGCCGCACTCACGAGCCCCGCGGTCCCCGCCCCGATGACCACCAGGTGGTAGCGCGGCGCCGGCTCGGGGTTCTTCCAGTCGGGGGGGTGGACGTTGGCGACCAGCGCCTCGTTGTAGGCATCCGTTGGCATGACCGTTCCCACGACGTGAACGGGCTTCCGGATCGCGTCCAAGGCGTCACTCCCCTTTGATCTTCTTGATGATATTCGGGATGAAGAACGAAAAGACGAACAGGGCCACGGAGAAGATCACCTTGGGGGAGAGCAGGCCTCGCCAGTCGCCGCTCACCCAGACCCCCCTGACCGCGCCCACGAAGAAGGTGAATATGAAGACTCCGACGACGATGCCGATCGCGGTTCCGAAGAAGTAATCCCGGAAACGCACCCGGGTCAGCCCCATGCCGAAGTTCATCGGCGTGAAGGGAAAATAGACCAGCCGCAGGTAGAGGACGGTGGCGAACCCGTTGCGCTCGATGGCCTCGTCGTATTTCCCGAGACTGTCGCCGACGAGCGATGCGGCAAGATCCCGCCCGAGGGTGCGGCCGCTCCAGAAGGCGGCGCTGGCGCCCAGCATGGCCCCGACCCAGACATAGAGGAACCCCTGGTACGCGCCGAAGATGACCCCGCCCAGGGTGGTCAGCAGCGTGCCGGCGACGAACAGGCAAACCCCGGCGGCGTACACCAGCGCGAAGACGACCGGACCCCAGACGCCGGCCGCCTCCAGGCAACGCCCCAGGACGTCC
>JBLNEU010000243.1:0-3580 GCA_050263015.1 Deltaproteobacteria bacterium
AGCATCACCGAGCAGCAGCTCTCGGATGCGATTCTCCAGGGCGCCACCCGCATCAGCGACACCGTCAAGAAATCGATCGGGTTCGACATGCTCGAAAACCGGAAGGAAAACGCCTACCGGATCATGGACACGATCGGCCGGCAGCCGGGAATCGAGAAGGTCAGGATCTACAGCAGCGACGGAAAGATCATCTTTTCCACGGACAAGGGCGAGCTCGGCCGGATGGTGGACAAGCAGGGGGAGGCGTGCTACGGCTGCCACTCCCGCACGAAGCCGCTCGAGGCGCTGACGACCGCCGCCAGGAGCCGGATCTTCGAGTCCGGCCACGGGCACCGGGTCCTGGGGATCATCAACCCGATGTACAACGAGGAGGGGTGTTCCTCGACCGAGTGCCACATCCACCCGGAGACCCAGAAGGTCCTCGGCACGATCGACGTCACGATGTCCCTCGCCGACGCGGACCGGGGGATCGCCCAGGCGCGCGACCAGGTGATCTTCTTCAACGCCCTCTCGATCGTCACGATCTCGGCGATCGTCGTCCTCCTCATGATGCGGTTCGTCGCGGAGCCGGTGAAGGAGCTCGTCATCGGGACGCGGAAGGTGGCGGCCGGGGACCTGGGCTCCGCCATCGCGGTCACGAGCGAAGACGAGATGGGCCACCTCGCCCGGTCCTTCAACGACATGACCGAGAAGCTCTCCCGGGCGGACCAGGAAGTGAGGGAGCACTTCGAGATCCTCGAGCGGAAGTTCAACGAGAAGGCGCGCGAGCTCAAGGAGGCCCAGGCCCACCTCCTCCACACCGAGAAGCTGGCCGCCGTCGGAAAGATCGCCGCGACGGTGGCCCACGAGATCAACAACCCCCTGACCGGCGTGTTCACGTACATCAAGCTGATGGAGCGCCGCCTCGAGGAGGGGCGCAACTCCGACCAGGACATCCGGAAGTTCCGGGAGTACCTCGCCACGATGGGGCGGGAGGTCGAGAGGACGAGCGCGATCGTCCTCAACCTGCTCGACTTCACGCGCCCCAAGGAGCCGAGCCGGAAGGTGGCGAACATCAACGCCCTGATCGAGGAGTCGCTCGTCCTCATCAGGAACAAGCTGACGATGAACAACGTCGAGATCCGCCACGAGCTGGGTCCCCTGCCCGACATCATGGTGGACCCGTCCCAGATCAAGCAGGTGTTCATCAACATCATCGTCAACTCGTGCGAGGCGATGGAGCGGGGCGGCTCGCTGTTCGTGCGCTCGCGCTACGACGAGGACGACCAGGCGGCGGTCATCGAGTTCCACGACACCGGGCCGGGGATCCCGCCGGAGATCCTGTCGAAGATCTTCGACCCGTTCTTCACGACCAAGGAGAAGGGGACGGGGCTCGGGCTGTCCGTGGCTTACGGGATCGTCACGAGGCACAACGGAATCATCGAGGTGAACAGCAGGCCTGGCGAAGGGACGCAGACGCGGGTCGTCCTTCCCTCGGTGTACTGAAAGGCCGGCCCATCGACGGCGCCATCTACATCAGGCCGGTGGGAGCGATCGACGATGACATCCTCCAATGGCTGCGGAGCGAGCTGCGCGGCTACCTCGATCTCCCGGTGAAGGCAATGGGCGCGCTGGCGATCCCGGAGGGAAGCTTTCTGCCGAACAGGAACCAGTATCACTCCACCGTGATCCTCAAGGAGATCCTCTCGGAGGTCCCGCCGGACGCCCTCAAGGTCCTCGGGCTGATCGACCGGGACCTCTGCATCCCGATCCTCACCTTCGTCTTCGGGGAGGCCCAGCTCGGAGGGGTGGCGTCGCTGGTTTCCCTCGCGCGGCTGCGCCAGGAGTTCCACGGCCTTTCCCCGGACCCGCCCCTGTTCCGGGAGCGGCTCTACAAGGAGTGCCTGCACGAGCTCGGGCACAATTTCGGCCTCATCCACTGCCATGCCAGGGAGTGCGTCATGTACCTGTCGAACACCGTGATGGACGTGGACCGGAAGGAGCGGATCTACTGCCGGGACTGCGACGTCACCATGCTCTCGAAGATCGAGAGGGGGAGGATCTGACCGTCATGGAGCCAAAAGTCAACATTCTCGTCGTCGACGACGAGGAAATCGTGAGGGATTCGCTGGCGAGCTGGCTCGAGGAGGACGGCTACGACGTCGAGACGGCCGAAAACGGGATGAAGGCGCTCGAGCGGCTCCCGCTCAAGGAGTGGAGCCTGGCGCTCGTCGACCTCAAGATGCCCGGGATGGACGGGATCCAGCTCATGGAGGAGATCAAGAAGACGCGGCCGGACATGACCATCATCATCATGACCGCGTTCGCGACCGTCGACACGGCCGTCAAGGCGATGAAGCGGGGCGCCTACGACTACACGGTCAAGCCGTTCAACCCCGAAGACCTTTCGATGACGATCCGGAAGATCCTCGAGCACCAGAAGCTCGTCAAGGAGAACATCTTCCTGCGGAAGGAGCTGAAGAAACAGTACCGGCTGCACGACATGATCGGCAAGAACAAGCAGATGCTGGAGATCTTCGAGCTCGTGAAGACCGTCGCCCCCAGCAACTCGATCGTCCTCGTCCAGGGGGAGAGCGGGACGGGCAAGGAGCTCCTGGCGCGGGCGATCCACGACGAGAGCCCCCGCCGGGACGCCCCGTTCATCTCCGTGTCGTGCGCGGCCCTGACGGAATCGCTGCTCGAGAGCGAGCTGTTCGGCCACGAGAAGGGGGCGTTCACGGGGGCCGACGCGATCCGGCGGGGCAAGATCGAGCTTGCCCAGGACGGGACGCTGTTCCTCGACGAGATCGGCGACGTGAGCCTCAAGCTCCAGATGGACCTGCTGCGCGTCCTCGAGCAGCGTGAGTTTCGGCGCGTCGGGGGGCAGGACCTGATTCCCATCAACTCGCGGATCATCGCGGCGACGAACCGGGACCTGAAGAAAGCGATCGCGGAGGGGCGCTTCCGGGAAGACCTTTACTACCGCCTGAACGTCATCTCCATCCACATCCCGCCGCTGCGCGACCGGAAGGAGGACATCCCGCTGCTCGTCGAGCATTTCGTCGACAAATTCAACATCGAGATGGGAAAGGGGATCGAAGGGGTCAACGAGGGGGCGATGCGCCTCCTGATGGATTTCGGGTGGCCGGGCAACGCGCGGGAGCTTCGAAACATGATCGAGCGAGCGATGGTCGTCACGAAGGGGAAGACGATCATGGAGTCCGACCTCTCCCTTCCGACGGTCGGGGGCCGGGCCGGCAACCACGGGAAATCGCTGGACGATATCGAGAAGGAGCACATCCGGCTCATCCTCGGCGAGAACCGGTGGAACATCAACCGGTCCGCCCAGATGCTGGGCATCGACCGGGTCACGCTCTACAACAAGATCAAGAAGTACGAACTCAAGAGACCCCTGGGAGCCGAGAAGGAGGTGTAGAGAAAGCAGACCGGCCGTTGTATTTTGCAACATGCTAACGGTTCGACTTTAAACACGTTTTCACCCTTCCCAAAAACCGTAGAAATATTCTACTGTATCGATCTTAAACAGTAATAAATCTCTACACTCTTCTCTCGTAAAAATAACAGCAGAAACAGCTGGTTG
>JBLNEU010000244.1:0-3127 GCA_050263015.1 Deltaproteobacteria bacterium
TTCGCCGCGACGACGGTCCGAACGGGATGACGGCCACGGTGACCTTCTCGGGCAGCTTCAGGCTCTCCGCGTCGGCGGATGGGTCGTAACCCAGGCCGTCCACGACGACGGCGAGGAGTCTTTCGCCGGAAGATCCCGAGGCCGCCCGGGAAGCGGGCGGCGGAGCGGGAGCGGAACCGGGGGGGGGCGGCTGGCCGAGCTTCATGGGCGCGGGCAACGGCTGGGAAAACGGGGATTCCGGCTGGCGGCCCGGGACGAGAAGGGCCGCGGCGACGGCAAGCAGGCCGGCCAGGAACGCCCCGAGCATGAGCATTCCCGTCCGCCACGCCTTGCGGTCATGCCACCGCGGCCGACCCCCCGCTTCGCTCATACGCTCCCGGCCGGCGGGCGTCAGGACGCCTTGGGCTTGTCCACGTACCGGGTCTTGAAGAGCTCCCAGCCTTTGAGGAGCTCGACGGCCCGCTCCAGCTGCGGATCCTTGTCGTCCTCACGGGGCCCCGTCGCCGACGGAGCGCCCTCCTTCTTGCCTTCGGCGCCGCCGCCCCGGGTCGGCTTCTTCGGCGCTGCAGCCCCCTCGTCCGGCTTCGCGGCGGCGTCCCCGTCCCCCTCGCCCTCGCCCTTGAGATGCCGCTCGATGTCCTTCTCCCTGAGCGACTGGTGCCCCTCCGGCGGTTCCCGGCCGTCCGTGATGACGATGTCCGGCTCGATCCCCTTCGCCTGGATCGACCGCCCGTTGGGCGTGAAATAGCGGGCCGTGGTCAGCCGGAGCGCCGACCCGTCCTCGAGCGGGAGGATCGTCTGGACGGATCCCTTCCCGAAGCTCTTCGTTCCGAGCAGGATCGCCCGGCCGTGGTCCTGGAGCGCCCCCGCGACGATCTCCGAGGCGGAAGCGGACCCTGCGTTGACGAGGACGACGATCGGGAACCCGGTCCAGGTTCCCTCCTTGCGGGCGAAATACTTGTACTTCTGCGACTCGATGCGCCCGTCCGTGTAGACGATGAGCCCCGACTCGATGAATTCGTCGGCCACCTTGACGGCCTGGTCCAGGAGTCCGCCGGGGTTGTTTCGCAGGTCGAGGACGAGCCCGCGGATCCCGTCCTTCTCCTTCCGGGCGGCCTCGAGCGCCTTCTCCAGCTCCGCGCTGCTGTCCTGCTGGAACTGGATCAGCTTGACGTAGGCGATCCCGTCGCCCATGGCCTTCGACTTGACGCTCTTGATCTTGATGATGTCCCGCGTGATCGTGTAGTCGCGGGGCTCGCCCAGCCCGTCGCGCATGATCCAGATGGTGACCTTCGTCCCCGGCTCGCCGCGCAGTTTCTTCACGGCGTCGGTGACGGTCATGTCCCGCGTCGATTCGTTCTCGATCTTGACGATCTTGTCGCCCGCCTTGAGCCCCGCCCTGAAGGCGGGGGTGTCGTCGATCGGGGCGATCACGGTCAGGATGCCGTCCTTGATCCCGATTTCGATGCCGAGGCCGCCGAACACGCCCTTCGTTTCGACCTCGACCTGCTTCAGCATGTCCGGAGTCAGGTAGGAGCTGTGCGGATCCAGGGTCTGCAGCATCCCCTTGATGGCCCCCTGGACCAGGTTGTCCACGTCGGGCTCTTCCACGTAGCTCCCCTGGATGACCGAGAGGACGTCTCCGAAGATCTTGAGCTTCCCGAAGACCACGTTGGCCTGGGCCGCGTGCCGGGACGCGGTGATGTCCCCCGACAGAAAGCCCACGATGAACACGAGGATGACCGCCGCGGGGGCCAGCCACCTCCTCCGGTTGCCCCCCTCCGGACCGGGGCGCTGCGCCGCACGAAACATTCGCCGCCTCCTTCGCCTTTCCCGAGAATTCCGTAAGGTCAGTGCCGCCCGAGGGAAATCACCGACGCGGGATCGACGGCGGCTCCTCCGGCCCTGAGTTCCAAGTATAACATCGATTTCCCGTCCGGGCTCTCGGGAAGTCGGCCCACCACCTCGCCGCGCGCGACGGACTTCCCCTGGCCCGCCGAATACGACGCGGCCTTCCCGTAGACTGAGAAAAGGCCGGCGCCGTGCTGGACGATCAGGACTTTTCCGAACCCGGAGACGCTTCCCGAGAAGACGACCTCGCCCCGCCCGACGGCCCGGACGAGGCTCCCGGACGCGGCCTCGATCTCCACGCCGTGGTTCTCGATCTCGACGTCGAAGTCCGGGTCGCGCTGGCGTCCGAAACGCACCTTGACCCATCCGTCCACGGGGTTAACCAGGCCTACCGCGACCCCCGAGAACAGGGACGGCCAGTTCGTCCTCGGGACGGCCGCCCCCCGGCGGTCCCTGTCCCGGACTCTCCGCTCGATCCGCGCGACGAGGGACTCCATCCGGGCGACGCGCGCCCTCAGGGCCTTGAGCTCCTTCTCCTTGCGCTTCTTCCGCGCCGAGAGGTCCGCCAGCGACTTCTCTTCCGCCTGCCGCCGCGACAGGAGCTCCTTTCCGACCCGCTTCTCCCGCTCGATCGTCCGCTCGGAGACTTCGAGGCGTCGCTCGATCCCCGAGGCCAGGTTCTCCTTCCTTTCCTTGTCCTCCGTCAGGCGGGTCACGCGCTCCGATTCGGAGGCGAGGGCCAGCCGGGCGAAGCGGCGGAGCCGCTCCTCCTCGGGCGGGAGGCGGCCGCTCCCGTCCCTCGTCAGGACGAACGCGACCGCCGCGGAACTTCGCAGCTCGTGCCGCGCCCGGTCGCGCCGCTCCTCGATCTCGCGGATCTCTCCCTCCGCCCGGTCCAGCTGCGCGCCCAGCTCGTCGAGCTTCCGGTCGATCCTTGCCACCAGCTTCCGCTGCCGGTCGAGCTTCGCCCTGAGATCGTCGACGCGGTTGCGGGCCGTCTTTTCCCGCCGGATGGTCTCCGCGAGCTCGGCCGCCGTCTCCTCCGCCTTCCGCCTGATCTCCGTGAGGCGGGCCTTCTCCTTCCGGAGCCGGCTCACGCCCTCGCGCGTGCCCGCCTCGACCGAAGCCCCCTGGACGCCGATGAGCAGCAGGAGAACGAGAAGCGCGGACGCGGCGGCGGCCAGGGCCCGGCACGGCGCGCGGTTTCCCGCGTCCGCCGCGACGGCGGAAGCCCGGCGGGGGATGCGGCCTATTTCGGGGGCCGCAGCGCGGCGCG
>JBLNEU010000245.1:0-3236 GCA_050263015.1 Deltaproteobacteria bacterium
AGAACGCGGAGATGTTCCAGTTCGTCAAGACCCCCGCGGACAAGGACTCCCTTACGCTCCTCTACAACCACAGGGCCTTCCACGCGAAGCTCAACATCGAGCTCGAGCGGTCCGCGGGCTACGGCCGTCCCCTGTCGGTCATCATGCTCGACCTCGACTGCTTCAAGGACATCAACGACGCCTACGGGCACATCGTGGGGGACCGGATCCTGGTGATGACGGCCGGCGTCCTCTGCGCGCATCTCAGGAAGAGCGACGTGGCGGCCCGATACGGGGGCGACGAGTTCGCCGTGATCCTTCCGGAGACCGACCTCGCGGCGACCGCCACCATCGCGGGGAGGATCGCAGCCGGGGTGTCCCAGGTCCGCCTCGACGCGCGGAAGGGAGAGGTGATCTCCTTTTCGGCGAGCATCGGGTACGCCGCATGCGCCCCGGATTCGAGGGATCGGGACAACATCCTGAACGTGGCCGACCGCCTGATGTACGAGTCGAAGCGCAGGGGCCGCGGCGGCATTCTGGGCGAGCAGCTTTGAGCCGCGGACCCGCCCGCCCGAGGAGAATCCCGGATGGCCGGTGAGAGGACGTCCGGGTGGCTGGCGCGCCTGGCGGAGAGGCTGAGGGGCCTGGCCTACGCCGCCGGCGAGGTCCCCACGACCGAAGATCTCCTGCTCCTCAGCGAGGCGCGGCAGCGCGTGAGGCGAGTGATCACGGCCCGGTGGGTCCTCGTCGGCCTCCTGGCGGCGTACGGGGTCTTCGTCGCCGTTCTCTACGGGCATCCGTCCGCCGACCCGGACGCGGTCGGCGGGACGCACCGCCTCGTCGCCGTGGCGGCCATCCTTTTCGGGGCCGGCTACAATGCCTGGTACCACTACTCGTACCGGTGGTTCATCCGGATCCGCTCGCTCAACCAGGTCCAGATCCTGTTCGACATCATCGTCGTCACCGTCTTGGTCCACTACAGCGGCGGCGCGGTGTCCTGGTTCTGGGCGATGTACGCCGTGTTGACGCTCGAGGCCGCCCTGCTCCTGGACAGGAAGGGCGACACCTACGCCATGGCGGTCCTGGGCTCGCTCGCCTACGGGGGGCTCCTGACCTTCGAATATTACGACCTGGTCCGTCCGGTCGCGATGCCCTTCGAGAACAACAGCCTGCAACGGACGTTTTCCTACGAGATGATCAAATGGGGCTGGGTCCTCGTCACCAACCTGTGCGTCGCGTTCGTCGGGGATTACATGATGGACTCCGTGAAGCGCCGCCAGGAGATGCTGCGGAGGCTCGTCGTCCAGGACCCGCTCCTTCCGCTCTACAACCGGCGTTACTTCTACTACCGGTTCAATTCCGAGATCCAGCGGGCGAAGCGGTACGGGAGGACGGTTTCGCTCCTCATCCTGGACGTGGACGAATTCAAGCGGTTCAACGACCAGGTCGGGCACCTCGCGGGGGACGCGCTGCTCCGCACGCTTGCGGAACTGATCCTTTCGAACATCCGGCGGGGCGACGACGATCCGTCCTACGAGGTCGACATCGCCTGCCGCTACGGGGGCGACGAGTTCGCGCTCATCCTGCCCGAAGCGGCATCCTCCCAGGGGGCGGCCGCCGCGGAGAGGCTGCGCGCCAACATCGAGACGAAATGGGCGGTCGTGGTGGCCGAACGGATCCGGAGGCAGGTGGAGAACATCCGGTGGGAGGGCCAGGGCGCGACGGTCAGCGTCGGCGTGGCGTCGTACCCGGAACACGGGGTCGACATGGACGGCCTCGTCAAGGCCGCCGACGATGCGCTCTACGTCGCGAAACGTTCAGGAAGAAACAGGGTGGTCGTGGCCGGCAGCGTTCTGCCGCCCGCGGAGCCGGAGGCGGAGACCCGTGAATAGGAGATCGGTGGAGCAATACCGGCTGTCGCTGTTCGGCCGACTGGTGATGGGGGTCTCGCACGAAGTCGACAACCACCTGAGCGTCATCCTGGGTTTCGCCGAGCTCATCCAGCTCGCGGGAGGAGCGGAGAAGAGGGCCGTCGACGGGGCGGCGAAGATCCTCGCGGCGGGGGAGAGGATCACCGCCATCGTCAAGCAGTTCTCGCAACATGTGCGTCCCCACGCGCCGGTCCGCGAGCCGTTCGCGCCCGCGGACGTGCTGGCCGAGATCGCCCTCTTCGCCAAGTACGACCTGGGGCGCGGCAACGTGACGCTGGCGACCCCCGAGTCGTTCCCGCCGGGGCTCCTGTGGGGCGACCGCAGGGATTTCGCGCTGCTGCTGCTGTCGCTTCTCATGAACGGGGCCGAGGCCATGGCCGGCAGGGGCGGACGGCTCCGGCTGTGCGTCGCGGATCGGGGCGACACCTGGGAGTTTCGGGTGGCCGACGAGGGGCCCGGCATTCCCGCGGACGTCCTTCCGCGCATCTTCGAGGAGGGTTTCACGACGAAAGCGGAGCCGGTCAACGCGGGAATGGGGCTTCCGGTGGCGCGGCGCCTCGTGGCGGATGCGGGGGGCGCACTGTCCGTGGAAAGCCCCGCGGACGGGGGGTGCGCCGCGACGATCCTCTATCCGGTCTGCCCGTCCGGCGCGTAGGCAGGAGCGATGACGGCGCTGTTCTACGCGATCGTGGCGGGAGTGGCCGTTCTCTCCGGTCTTGCCGGCGGCCTCGCCGCCGCCCGGCTGCTCAGGCCCGGCAGGACGATTCGCGCGGAGTCGGTCGACATCGTCGACCGGGACGGCACGGTGCGCGCCCGGATCGCGACCGACGACAAGGGCGGCGCGGGCCTGTTCCTCTTCGGGGCCGGCGACGAGATCCGGGCCGAGCTCTCGGTTCTGGAAGGAGCCGTTCCCCGCCTGGCGCTGTTCGACGGCGACGGCAATGTCCGCGCGTCTCTGGTCGGGGATGCGGCCCCGGCCCTGATCCTGCTCCACAAGGGCCGAAAGAGGCGCGTTCACCTCGGTCTCGAGGTCGACGGGGCGCCGTCGCTCGGGTTTTTCTTCGGGGAAGGCCGAAGCCGGGCGGAGATCGCGCTCGGTTCCGGGGGGAAGCCGTCCCTCATGCTCCGCGACGATCACGGCATCGTCAGGGCGGCGGTCGGAATCAGGACCGACGGGTCTCCGCTCCTGGCGGCGTGCGACGAGAAGGGAAAGCCGATCTGGGTCGCCCCCGCCGGATCCCCGGGCGAGGAAAAGGGGAAGGGCAGGCAGGCGGGAGGGCGTGGAACCGGCTCCCCCGGCGGGTTATCATAGGGGACAGGGAAGCA
>JBLNEU010000246.1:0-3827 GCA_050263015.1 Deltaproteobacteria bacterium
CCCGGTAACCGTACCGCTTGCCGTGGACGGCGATCAGCAGGGCGACCGTATTTCCGAAATCGGAATCGACCACCGGCCCCCGGACGCCGTCCGGCAGCTCCGTGGCGCGGGTCATGTTCAACTCGTGGCGCAGCTTCGACCAGAAGAGGTCCGCGTTCCTGACGTGGTCCTCGAGCTCGACGTTGATGATCACCATGCCGGGCCGGCTGGTCGAAAAGGTCTTGTCCTTGCGCACCTCCTGGAACTTGAAGATGTGCTTCTCCAGCGTCTTGGTGACCTGTTTCTCCACCTGCTCGGACGTCGCACCCGGGTAGAGCGCGGCCACGATGCCGGTACGGATGGTGATGGACGGGTCCTCGGTCCGGGGCATCTTCATGAAAGCGTGGACTCCGACCACGAAGACCATCGCCGTCAGGACCAGGGTCACCGCGGGGTGACGCAGGGAAAACTTGATCGGATTCATAGGACTTTCCTCCCCCGACCGGCGTTCATCGACGATCCTCCTGTCCGGTCGCTGAAACGGCCAGGCCGTCTTCGAGTTTCGCCTGTCCGGCAAGGACGATCCGCTCGCCTCCGGAAAGTCCGCTCTTGATCACGAGATCCTTGCCGACCCCGGCGCCGATCTCGATCCGCTTCGCGTACACGCGTCCCTGGTCGGGGTGGTAGACGAATACCCGGGTCGCGCCCTGGGGATCCCGGACCACCGCATTGCCGGGCACCGTCATCAGGGCCACGGTCCGGTCTCCGCGAATGGTCGCTTCCGCGATCATCCCGAGCCGCAGGAAGCGATCGGGATTGGGAACGCGGATCCTCGCCATGTAGGTGCGCGTATTCGGGTCCGCGGAAACGTTGAGGACTCGGATGGTGCCGTCAAACGTCTTCTCACGCTGTGCGGGAATCCGGATCTCCGCCTTCTGCCCGATCCGGACCCGGTGGATGTCGGTTTCCGGAACGCCGACGGTCACCTCCACGGGATCCAGCTGGACTATCTCGAAGGCGGGGCGCGCCGGAGAGGCGGTATCGCCGACCTCGATGTACCGTTTCGAGATGTAGCCGCTGATGGGAGCGCACAACGTCGTATCGGAGAGCGCCTTTCTTGCGACCCGGACGCCGGTGGCGGCTTGACGGGAGGCGGCCTTGGCCTGCTCCTTGTCTTCCTTCTGGCCCCCTGCCTTTGCCAGCTCGTACTGCTGCCGGGCGGACTCGTAAACCGCCCTGTATTTCAGGAAATCGTTCGGCGCGAGGCTCTTCGACTCGTACAGCATCTTCATGCGCCGATATTCGTCCTCGGCCCGTTCGAGCGTGATGCGCGCCTGCTCCAGTTGTTCCGGCCGCGCCGGATGCATTGTCTTTTCCAGCACCGCGTCCGCGGCGGCGCTCTGCGCCTCGGCGCCCTGCACGGAAAGCTGGTAGTCCGTAGGGTCGATCCGCGCCAGCACCTGCCCCTGGCGCACGTATTCCCCTTCACGAGGTCCGGCGAAGACGACCTTCCCCGAAACGAGAAAGGAGACGCTCGAAGGCGAATTCGGCGCGTTGACGCTTCCGCTCACCGTGATCGTTTCCCGCTCCCGGATCTGCCGGACCTTCCCGACCGACACCGGGACCGGATCGATCCGCACCTGTTTCTTCTCCGGCTCGCCCTTGCAGGCGGCCAGGGACACTCCCAGAACCAGACCCATCAACACGGACAAGAATGTGACGTTGCCCTTCATGTTCGTTCTTCCTTTCGTGGAAACTGAGCTATTGGAAGGGCTTTATAGCCACGAACGTGCCAACCCAGGATCAAGCCTGAAATCAAATACTTGCATGTTTGGCCCGGAGACGTCCTACGGAATGCCGTAACGTCAATTACGGTATATTGCGAAACGTGCGATAATTACGGCATGCTCCGCTTCGACAGGACGTGAAAACATGCTGAACCGCGACGAATTCCTCCGGGAGATTACCCTCCGGATCTTCAGCAGCCTGGAAATCAAGGAAACGCTACGCAATGTGTTCGAGTACCTGAGCAGGCATTTTCCGCTCGACGGGCTGGCCCTCTTCATCTTGGACGAACGAATGGGCGCGACCCGGCACATCGCCCACGCTTTCTACAAGGGCGCCGTTCCTCCCGACGAGGTTATCCCGCTGCCGGAGGGGATGCCGGAGAAGATCGCGGCGCGGAATTTTTCCGCGCCCTTCATCGTGGACGCGGAAGGGGACGAGATCTTCCGCTACTTCGCGCCCCTGGTGGGGCTCGAGGGGAACGCGGACCTGATCGTCCCCTTGCGCATGAGCGGGAAGCTGCTCGGCGGCCTGGTCCTGCGCGCTCGGGGAGAGGGGCGGTACACCGAGGAACAGGCCGAGTTCCTCGGTTGCATCGCGAGGCCGTTCGCGATCGCCTTGGCCAACGCCCTCGCCCACGAGGAGGTGCTCCGGTACCAGGCCATCCTTCTGGACGACAAGCGATTTCTGAGCCGTGAGCTGCACCGTGGCGCCGCGGGCGAAGTGATCGGCGGCGAGACGGGACTCCGCAAGGTGATGGAAATGGTGTGCCAGGTGGCGCCGCTCAACAACACGGTGCTTCTTCTCGGCGAGACCGGGACCGGCAAGGAATTGATCGCCGACGCGATCCACTTCTCCTCGCCGCGCAAGGACGGTCCGTACATCAAGGTGAACTGCGGCGCCCTCCCGGAGAACCTGATCGACAGCGAGCTGTTCGGCCACGAAAAGGGTGCGTTTACCGGAGCGGTCGCCGAAAGCAGGGGACGTTTCGAGCGAGCCGACGGAGGAACCATATTCCTGGACGAGATCGGCGAATTGTCACCGACCGCGCAGGTACGGCTCCTTCGGGTGCTGCAGAATCACGAGGTCGAGCGGGTCGGCGGAAAGCGCCCGATTCCCGTCGACATCCGCGTGATCGCAGCGACGCACCGCGATCTGCAGAGCATGATGACGGACGGGGGCTTCCGCGAGGACCTCTGGTATCGGCTGAGCGGCTTCCCCATCCACGTGCCGCCTGTGCGGCAGCGGAAGAGCGACATCCCGGCTCTCACACGCCATTTCGTCATGGCGAAGAGCAGGGAATTCGGCATCGCGGTCCCGCCCTCCATAGCCCCCGGGGCGCTTCTGCGGCTTATGGAGTACGACTGGCCCGGGAACGTGCGCGAGATGGAGAACATGGTCGAACGCGAGCTGATCCGGCACCGCGACGGTCCCCTGACCTTTGAGACGATGCTGCCGCGAGAGGAGGGAAGGACGGAGGCCGTTTCCACCGGCGTCGCCCATCCTCCCCTTCCGCTGGAATTGGACGAAGCCATGGCGGCGCACATCTCGGAAGTACTCAAACTTGCCAAGGGGAAGATCCACGGCCCCGGCGGGGCGGCGGAATTGCTGGGGGTGAACCCGACGACTCTGCGCACGCGCATGGACCAGCTCGGCATCCGGTACCGTCGTCGGGACCGGGGATCCAACTGATCGTTCCGTTCTCGAACGCCCCCTTTGGTCCCAGGGCGATCTCGACGGCATGTTCGCGGCATGGGGCCACCGGGGTGCCAGGGTTGCCAACTTGGGCGACATGGACGATCCGGAACCAGACCTCGGGTTCGACCCGACCCGGGCGGGTTCGCAATCTGTTAGACATGGGGATCATTGCCGCTGTAATAAGTTGATTTGATAGTGTTAACAGTTTCCCGATGTGCCGCACGATGTGCGCCCTACTAACTTCCTCACAGGTGTCGCTTGATATTATGTCAGATATGATATATCTTTTTTCCTGTGAGCCCGAGCGACAAGCCGCTGGCGTGGCGCATGGAGAAATCCATACTCCTCCGTTCTCGAAGGCGGCG
>JBLNEU010000247.1:0-4020 GCA_050263015.1 Deltaproteobacteria bacterium
AGGACCATCCGGGAAGCGAATCGCGAGATCCGGCGCAAGCTCGCCCGCCTCGCGGCGTTTCTCCAGGAGCGCATCGCCGGGGTCGCCGTCGTCAAGGCCTTCGTGCGCGAGGAGGACACGGAACGGCGCTTCGACGCGCTTAACGGGGAGTACGGCGCGGAGAGCATCCGGCTGACGAATCTCTACTCGGTCTACTTCCCCGGCGTCGAGCTCCTCGCGTCAGTGGCGGTTGCGCTGCTCCTGTGGCGCGGCGGGATCGGGGTGCTGTCCGGCGCGCTGACCTTCGGGACGCTCGTCGCCTTCCTCGAATACGCCCAGAAATTCTACAACCCCATCAAGGACATGAGCGACAAGTACAACATCCTCCAGTCGGCCCTCGTCGCCTGCGAGCGGATCTTCCAGATCCTGGACACGGCGGAGTCGCCGGAGTACCGCGCGGCGGCGACCGCTGATCGGGCTCAATCCTTCGTCGCGCCCGGCGTAAGGGAGTCCCGCGAAGGGCCGGGTGCGGTCCGGAGCGGGGCGACCGCGGATCAGGCTCAATCCTTCGTCACGCCTGGCGTAAGGGAGTCCCGCGAAGGGCGGGGCGCGGCCCTGAGCGGGACCCTGAGCGGGACCCGGAGCGGGACCGGGGGCGCGCCAGCCGTCGAATTCCGGGATGTCTGGTTCTCGTACCGTGAGCGCGGGGAGCCGGTCCTGCGCGGGGTCTCCTTCGACATCCGGGAAGGGGAGACGGGGGCGATCGTCGGGGCGACGGGCGCCGGGAAGACCACGATCCTCAGCCTGCTCTGCCGCCTCTACGAGATCCCGCGCGGGCAGATCCTGCTGTTCGGCCGGGACATCCGCGAGATCCCGCGGGAGGAGCTGCGCGGTTCCGTGTCGCTCGTCCTCCAGGATCCGTTCCTCTTCTCGGGGACCATCCGCGAGAACGTCGCGGCGGGGGGACGATCCGTCGAAGCGGCCGTCGCGGCGGCGGGAGTCGACGGTTTCGCGGGCGCCTGGGAGCGCGGGCTGGAGACGGAGGTGGGCGAGCGGGGAGGGCGCCTCTCCGTCGGCCAGCGCCAGCTCGTCGCCTTCGCGCGGGCCATCGCGCGGGAGCCGCGGCTCCTCGTCCTCGACGAGGCCACGTCGAGCATCGATCCCGCCACCGAGAGCGCGGTCCGCACGGCCCTGCACCGCATCTTCGCCGGCCGCACCTCCCTCGTCGTCGCGCACCGCCTGTCCACGGTGCTGTCCGCCGACCGGATCATCGTGATGCACAAGGGAAAGGTCCGCGAGACGGGAACCCACGCGGAGCTCATGGAAGCCGGCGGAATCTACCACCGGCTGTACGCCCTCCAGTTCGGGGAGAAGCCGCCGGCGCCCCCCGGGGGGGAAGATCGGGGGTACCGCGCCGCCTTCTGATGTATTAATATCGTACTTTTCACACCTTCCGGAGGTACTCCGCGTGATGCCAGAGACGGTCATCGAGACGAAATTGGCCGGGTTGACGTTCCTCGGCCGGGGAAAGGTGCGGGACATCTACGAGGTCGACGGCAAACTGCTCCTGGTGGCTTCGGACCGGCTGTCCGCGTTCGACGTGGTGATGCCGGACGGCATCCCGGGAAAGGGGCAGGTGCTCAACCAGATCTCCGCCTTCTGGTTCCGCAAGCTGTCCGCCGTGATCCCCAATCACATGCTCTCCGTCGACGTGACCGAATTCCCGGCGGCCGCCCGGCCGCACGCCGATACGCTCCGGGGGCGCGCCATGCTCTGCCGGAAGGCATCGCCGCTTCCCGTGGAATGCGTCGTCCGGGGGTACCTGTCCGGGTCGGGCTGGGCCGAGTACAAGGAGCGGGGCGAGGTGTGCGGCATCCCCCTGCCGAAGGGGCTGCGGGAATCGGACAAGCTTTCCGAGCCGATCTTCACGCCGGCCACCAAGGAAGAGAAGGGGAAGCACGACGTGAACATCTCCTATGCCCGGATGTCGGAGATCCTCGGCAAGGAGCGGGCCGCGGCGGTCCGCGACGCCGCCGTCGCGCTGTACCGAAAGGCCGCCGACTACGCCCTCGGGCGGGGGATCATCATCGCGGACACCAAGTTCGAGTTCGGCCTGGCGGAGGGGCAGCTGATCCTCATCGACGAGGCCCTGACGCCGGACTCCTCGCGCTTCTGGCCAGCCGCCGGCTACAGCCCCGGGGGCCCGCAGAAGAGCTTCGACAAGCAGTTCGTGCGCGACTACCTCCTGACGCTGCCGTGGAACAAGACCGCCCCGGGGCCGCGCCTGCCCGGCGACGTGGTCGAGAAGACGGCCGCCAAGTACCGCGAAGCGCTGACGATCCTCACGGGGAAGGACATCGGGTAGCGTGGCGGACGCGCCTTTCCGCAAGATATTCATCGCCAACCGCGGCGAGATCGCGTGCCGGGCGATCCGTCCGTGCCGCGAGCTCGGGATCCGCGCCGTCGTCGGGTATTCCGACTGCGACGAACTCTCGCTCCACGTGAAGCTCGCCGACGAGGCGGTCCACCTCGGACCCTCGCCGGCCTCCATGAGCTACCTGGACATCGACGCGGTCCTGCGGGCGGCGAAGGAGTCCCGCTGCGACGCCGTCTTCCCGGGGTACGGCTTCCTCGCCGAGAACCCGGAGTTCGCGGAGGCCGTCGAGCGGGAGGGAATGGTCTTCATCGGGCCGCCTGCCCGGGTGATGCGCGTCCTGGGCGACAAGATCACGGCCCGCAGGGCGCTCGCCGCCTCGGGCGTCCCCGTGACGCCGGGGATCGAGGACGTGGACGACGCGGACGAGGTCATCGCGTTCGGAGAGCGCGTCGGGTGGCCCATCATCATCAAGGCGACGGCGGGCGGCGGCGGAAAGGGAATGCGGAAGGTCACCTCCCCCTACGAGGTCGCCGAGAACCTCGAGGCGGCGCGCTCCGTGGCGGAAAAGGCGTTCGGGAAGGACACCGTCTACGCGGAGAAGTTCATCGAGGGCGGGCGCCACATCGAGTTCCAGTTCCTCGCCGACCGGTACGGCAACGTCATCCATCTCGGCGAGCGGGAATGCTCCATCCAGCGCCAGCACCAGAAGCTCGTCGAGGAGGCGCCGTCGTCGCTTCTCTCCCCCGAGGTCCGGAAGAAAATGGGGGAGATCGTCGTCCGGGCGATGAAGGACGTCGGCTACGAGACGGCGGGGACCCTCGAGTTCCTCGTCGACCGGGCCGGCAGGTTCTACGCCCTGGAGGTCAACACGCGGATCCAGGTCGAGCACACCGTGACGGAGATGATCAGCGGGATCGACATCATCCGGAAGATGTACAAGATCGCGGCCGGGGAGCGCCTGTCCCTCAAGCAGGGCGACCTCCTCCTGCGCGGCCATGCCATCCAGTGCCGCATCAACGCCGAGGATCCGAAGAACGCGTTTGCGCCCTCCTTCGGCCGCGTCTCGTTCCTGCGGCAGATCAGCGGGCCGTTCGTCCGGACCGAGTCGGGGATCTACCAGGGGTGGCAGGTCCCGCCGTTCTACGACTCGCTGCTCGCCAAGATCTGCTCGGTCGGCAAGGACCGGTTCACGGCCATCCAGCGGATGCGGCGCGCGCTGATGGAGTACGAGATCTGGGGCGTCAAGACGACGATTCCCCTCCTCAAGGCGATCATGGACGATCCCGACTTCGTGGAAGGGCGGATCCACACCGGGTTCATCGAGGAAAACATCGCCAGGCTCACGGCCTACGCGGAGGCCGAGGACGGGATATTCAAGGTGGCGCGTTTCGTCGCCGAAGTGTCCGCGTTCGGCCGCAACGTGCACAGCGCGTGACGACGCCCGGAAGCCGCGAGGGGGGAATGCGCGGGCATCTCGCCAGGCGGGGGCCGAGGAAGGTCCTGAAAGGGCTGCGGGACGGCAGGGAGATCTGGTTCACCAACACCGGCCCGCGCGACACGGGGCAGAGCGACTACAAGAACCGGCTGACCCTGCACGACCTCGTCCGGCTGGCGCCGCTCTACAACGACGCCGGGTACTTCTCCGTCGAGGTGCACGGCGGGGC
>JBLNEU010000248.1:0-5075 GCA_050263015.1 Deltaproteobacteria bacterium
AACGCACGGCAAGACCACCACGACCTCCATGGTGGCCACGGTTCTGGCGACGGCCGGCTGGGATCCGACGGCGGTCGTGGGGGGAAAGCTGAACAGCCTCGGATCCAACGCGAAACTGGGACTGGGGGAATTCCTGGTCGCGGAGGCGGACGAGAGCGACGGCTCCTTCCTGAAGCTGTCGCCCACCGTGGCCGTGGTCACCAACATCGATCCGGAGCACCTCGACTACTACTCGGGGATCGGCCAGATCAAGGAGACGTTCCTCCACTTCATCAACAAGGTTCCCTTCTACGGCTTCGCAGTCCTCTGCGTGGACCACCCGAACGTGCAGGAGCTGATCCCCTCCGTCGAGAAGACGGTCGTGACCTACGGCTTCTCTCCCCAGGCCGACTACCGGGCGGAAAGCGTGGTCGCCGAGGGGATGGCAAGCCGGTTCGGCCTGGTGCGCCGCGAGGAGCGGCTCGGCGAGGTGTTGCTCCGGGCTCCCGGCCGGCACAACGTCAGCAACTCCGTCGCGGCGGCGGCGGTGGCGGCGGAGCTCGGCATCCCCTTCGACCGGATCCGCGAGGGGCTCTCCGACTACAGGGGCGTCCACAGGCGGTTCCAGGTCAAGGGGGACCGCGGGGGGGTGACGGTGGTGGACGACTACGGCCATCACCCGGCGGAGATCCGCGCTACCCTCGCCGCGGCCCGCGACGTATGGCCGGGACGGCGGCTCGTCGTCGGCTTCCAGCCGCACCGGTACACGCGGACGCACGCCCTGTTCCGGGAGTTCGTCTCGGCGTTCCACGACGCGGACCTGCTGTTCGTCTTCGATGTGTACCCCGCCGGGGAGGAGCCCATCCCCGGCGCGTCCGGCGAGCGCCTCTGCGACGCCATCAGGGACCACGGGCACAAGGCCGTTCGTTACGCGGGGAAGGCGGGAGACGCGGCCGGGGAGGTCGCGCCCCGGCTCCGCCAGGGGGACATATTCCTGACCATGGGGGCCGGCGATGTCTGGAAACTGGGAGAAAGCGTTCTGTCCGGCTGACGGCCGGGCGGCGGGAAGGCGGGCGGCCGCGGCGATGGGGAAGATCGAAGAGGTGTTCGGCGCCCGGATGCGCGAGTTCACGACGGTGGGCATCGGGGGCCCGGCGGAGCGGATGGTGTTCCCGCACGGGGTCCGCGAGGTCCAGGAGGTCCTCGCCGCGGAACTGGAAGCCGGCCGCGAGGTGCGGGCCCTCGGCGCCGGAAGCAACCTTCTCGTCTCGGATCGCGGGGTGCGCGGCACGGTGATCTGCCTCAAGAAGAACATGGGGAACATCCTCTTCTCCGGCGGCGGGGCGGTCGTGGCGGACGGGGGGACGATGCTGCCGCGCTTCGCCGTCCTGTGCGCCCTGTCGGGCCTCTCGGGAGCCGAGCAGCTGGGCGGAATCCCCGGGACGGTGGGAGGCGCGCTGTCGATGAACGCCGGGGCGTACGGCCGGTCGATCGGGGAAATCGTCGAGTGGGTGGAGATCGCGGATTTCGAGGGGAGCATCCGCCGCGCGGCGGCGCGGGAGATCCGGTTCGCCTACCGCTCGGCCGCCTTCCCCGTGGCGGGGATCGTCGTCCGCGCGGCCTTCCGCCTGCGCTCCGCGGCTTCCGACGACGTCTTCGCCCTCATGAAGACGCTGAACGAGAAGCGCCGGGCCGCACAGCCGTGGGGCGCGCGCACCTTCGGCTCCACCTTCCGCAACCCGGCCGACGGAGAGAAGGCGGCGGTCCTCCTGGAAAGGGCAGGGATGAAGGGCGCCCGCGCGGGCGACGCGTTCTATTCGGAGAAGCACGCCAACTTCATCGTCAACGGCGGACGGGCCACCGCGGCCGACGTGGTCGCGCTCATCTCGCGGGGGCGCGAGGCGGTGCGGTCGCTCGCGGGAATCGAGCTCGTCCAGGAGGTCAAGATGTGGGGGGCCATCGATGGGTGAGCGGGGCAGGTTTCGGGGCAAGACGGTCGGCGTATTCCTCGGCGGGGAGTCGTCCGAGCGCGACGTGTCCCTCCGGACCGGCGCGGCTGCGGTCCAGGCGCTGCGCAAGAAGGGGTACGACGTCCGCGAGATCGACATCCGGGGAGACTGGCTCGAGGCGATCCGCAAGGCCGGCGTGGACGTCGCGTTCCTGGCCCTCCACGGCCGGTTCGGCGAGGACGGCTGCATCCAGGGGGCGCTGGAGCTTGCCCGCCTCCCCTACACGGGGTCCGGCGTGGCCGCGTCGGCCCTCGCGATGAGCAAGGTGCTGGCCAAGCGGGTCGTCGCCGCCGCCGGCGTTCCGTGCGCCGCCGATGCCGTGTACGAGGGCGCGGCGCTCTCCGATCCGGCCCTCCCGGCGTTCGGATTTCCCGCGGTCGTCAAGCCGGACCGCGAGGGGTCCACGGTGGGGATCGGCATCGTCCGGGGGCCGGACGGCTGGCGCGGGGCGATGGCGGAGGCGGCGAAATTCGACTCCCGGATCCTCGTGGAGGCCTATATTCCGGGCCGGGAGATCACGGTGGGAATCGTGAACGGGAGGGTCCTGCCCGCCATCGAGATCGTTCCGAAATCCGGCTCCGGCTTCTACGACTACAAGTCCAAGTACACGGCGGGGCAGACCGAATACGTGATCCCGGTGCCCATGGATCGCGACATCCTCGGCCGGGCGTCGGATTTCACCCGGCGGGCGGCGGCGGCCCTCTTCCTTCGGGGCGCGGCGCGGATCGATTACCGGATCGACCCGGCGGGAAACCTCTTCTTCCTCGAGGCGAACACGATCCCGGGGATGACGGAGACGAGCCTCCTTCCGAAAGCCGCCCGCTTCGACGGGACGGCGTTCGAGGACCTCGTGGAGGAGATCCTGGACGACGCGGGGCTGACCAGGTAGATGATCGAGTACAAGGCCTATCACAAGAAGTCGCTCGGGAAGCCGAGGCGGGGCCGCGCCGTGCGCCGGAAGGGAAAGGAGAAGGGCGCCGGCGACCGGCGCGTCCGGTTCCGGCACGTGCTGCCCGTCGCCGCGGCGATCCTGGCCGTCGCTCTCGTCGGCGCGGCCGGCGCCGCCGTCTATTCATGGCTGGGCCACTCGCGCATCTTCTCGGTCCAGGTCATCGACGTCAACCCGTGCGTCCACGTGAGCCGGGACGAGGTCTCGGCGATCCTGCACGGGGTGTCGCAGGGGAACATCTGGACCCTCTCGAGCCGGGAGATCGGCGGCCTGCTCCTCAAGCACCCGTTCGTGCGGGAGGTGGCGATCCGGAAGGCGTTCCCGGACAAGCTCATCGTCCGCGTCGGCGAGCGGAGGCCGGTGGCGATGGTCAACCTGGACTCGCTCCACTACGTGGACGAGCGGGGAACGATCTTCAAGCGGCTGACCGCCTACGACCCGAAGGGGTACCCGATCGTGACGGGCTTCGCGCTCGAGGACCTGAACGCGAAGGACCCGGTGTCGATGCAGAACCTGAGGCGGACGATCGAACTCCTGCAGATCGCCCAGTCGGGCGCGCTCCGCGAGAACATCTCCGAGGCCCACTACGACGCGCAGGACGGCTACACGATCACCACCCGCGACACCTGCCTCCAGCTCAAGATCGGGACGACGGAATTCCGGGAGGCGATGCGCCGCATCGAGGTGGCGTTGCCGAAACTGGCGAGCCTCGGCCGCGACCGCGGCATCGTCGACCTCAAAACGAAGGACCGCATCTACGTGCGGCCGGGAGAGTGAATGGAGACGACGGCTGACGGAACGATCATCACCGGGCTGGACGTGGGGTCCAGCAAGGTGGCGACGGTGGTGGGACGGAAGACGCCGGAAGGGCTCGAGATCCTCGGCGTGGGGGTCTGCCCGACGGAGGGGATGCGCAAGGGGGCCGTGGTCAACGTGGACGCCACGGTCCGGTCGATCCGGCAGAGCGTCTCCGACGCGGAGAAGATGACGGGGCTCTCCATCGACTCCGTCCTCGTCGGCGTATCGGGCTCGCTCATCAAGTCCTTCAACAGCCACGCGGCCATCTCCGTGAAGAACGAGCGCGAGGTGACCGACGCGGACGTGGCGCGCGTCATGGAGCTCGCGAAGGCCGTCGAGCTCCCCAACGACCGCGAGATCCTCCACGTGCTGAACCAGGAGTTCATCGTCGACGAGGTCGGCGGGATCAAGGACCCCCGCGGGATGACCGGAATCCGGCTCGACGCGCGGGTCCACGTGGTGACCGACGACGTTCCCGCGACGCGGAACCTCGTCAAGTGCGTGGAGAAGGCGGAGCTTGCCGTCGACGACATCGTCCTGTCGCCGCTCGCGTCGGCGCAGGCGGTTCTGACGCCCGAGGAGCGCGAGGTCGGGGTCGTCCTCCTCGATTTCGGCGGGGGGACGCTGGAGATGGCCGTGTTCTACGGCGAGGCGCTCCGGCACACCTTCGTTCTCCCCCTGGGGGGGGCCAACATCACCTCCGACGTGGCGGTGGGGCTGCGGATCCCGTCGGCGGACGCGGAGGCGCTCAAGATCGCCTCGGGGTGCGCGGCGATCCAGAAGGTGCGCCGCGACGAGCTCGTGGAACTGCCGGGGGTCGGCGGGCGCCAGCCGCGCCCGATCCGGCGGCAGTACCTGAGCGAGATCATCGAGCCGCGTGTGGAGGAGATCTTCACGCTCGTCCGCAAGGAGATCCTCCGATCCGGGTTCGAGGAGATGCTGGGAGCCGGCGTGGTTCTCACGGGGGGGGGCTCGCTCCTGGACGGACTCCCGGAGCTGGGAGAACGGGTCTTCGGGCTCCCGGTCCGGCGGGGCCTTCCCATCGGGGTCGTGGGGATGACGGAGCTCGTGGGAGGGCCGGCCTTCGCGACGGGCGTCGGGCTCGTTCTGTACGGTTCGACGCTCGCCGAGAGCGGCGGCATCGGGCGGGAGGACGCCGGCGGCGACGGGTGGCTGGGCCGGCTGAGACGGCTGATCGCGGACTATTTCTAGGGAAGTCATATCAGGGAAACGGAGGGCGACATGTTCACAGTCATCGAGGAGAACCGGTGCCACGCGGTCATCAAGGTCTTCGGGATCGGCGGCGGCGGCGGAAACGCCGTCAACACGATGATCGAGGA
>JBLNEU010000249.1:0-2548 GCA_050263015.1 Deltaproteobacteria bacterium
GAAGGTCCGGCTCAGGTCAGCGGTCCTTATGGACTCCACCGGGATCCTCGGCTTTTCCCGCCGTGTCGATGACTCCGTCCACCGGCATCCCCGGCTTCAGCTCCATCGCCGGGTTGTCGACGTCCACCTTGATCCGGTAGACGAGCTTCACGCGCTCCTTTCTCGTCTGGACGCTCTTCGGCGTGAACTCGGCTTCCGCGGAGATGAACGAGACGCGCCCGGCGTACCGCTTGGCGGGGTACGTGTCGTTGGTTATCGCGACCGCCTGGCCGGCCTTGACCCGGGCGAGGTCGGTCTCCTCGACGTAGGCCCGGACCCATGCATTCCGAAGGTCCCCCACCGTGACGACGGGCGTCCCCGCGGAGACGTAATCGCCGGGCTCGGCGTTCTTGGAAAGGACGATCCCGGCGAGCGGGGACCGGACGGTGGCATAGGAGAGCCGCGTTCGCGCAAGGGCGGCCGCCTCGTCCGCCTGCCGGACCCGGGCCCGCGCCTGGGCGATCGTTTCCCGACGCGGCCCCTCGCGCACCAGGAGCAGGCTCTCCCGCGCCTCGGCGAGCCGGGCCTGCGCCACGTCGGCGGCGGCTTTCGCCGCCTCGAATTCCCGCCGGGCGACCGCCTCGCGGCCATAGAGCGCCGCGATCCTCTCGTCCTCGCGCGCCAGCCGGACCGCTTCCGCTTCGGCCCGGGCCACCGCCGCCTCGGCCCGCGCGATCTCCTGCGGCCGGGAGCCCGCGAGGAGTTCGGCCAGGGAAGCCCGCACCGCCGCCGCTTCCGCCTCCTTCACGCCCGCCTCGCGCTCCAGGTCCTCGGCGTCGAGGACCGCGACGACCTGCCCCCGGGCGACCGCCGCCCCTTCGTCCACGAGCCGCGCCTTCACCCGGCCCGGGACCTTGAAGCTGACATCCACGTCGGTCACCTCGACGTTCCCCGACAGCCGGAGCACGCCCTCTTCGCGCCCGTCCTGCAGGCGGGACCAGCCGAACAGGGCGGCGCCGGCCGCCACGGCCACCGCCCCCAGGATGATCGACCGTCTCCGGTTCATCGCCGCCCCCGGACGTGCCTCATTGTCCGCTTGCCTCCCGATCGGGCGGGCGCGGCGCCGCGATCGCCTCGATGAACTGGGCGAACGACCGCTCCGACGCGCGCGCCACGTCGAATTTGCCGGCGCTCAGGTACCAGAGCGTCGCGGCCGGCTGGATGAGCCCCAGGAAGTGGACCGCGGTGGACCCCGGGTCGATGTCGCCCCTCAGGTCTCCCAGGCGCTGTCCCTCGAGGACGATGCCGGCCACCCGGTCCAGGTAGCGCCTGATGATGTGGTAGATCTCCATCCGGTGCGACACGCTGCCGCCGTCGATCCCCTCCGCGAAGATGATCCGGGGCCCCGCGTAGCCGTCGCGGATCGTCGCGACGTGAAGGCGGAGAAGCCGGCGGAGCCGCGCCCGCGACCCGTCCTCCCGCTCTGCCCGGTCCACGTTCTTCAGGAGATGCTCCCCCATCCGCGCGATCGCCGCCGAGAGGATCTCCTCCTTGCCCCGGAAATGGCGGTAGACGGCGGACGGCACGATCCCGATCCGGCGCGCCACCGTTCCGACGTTCAGGCCTCCCGCGCCGTGGCGGGAGATCACCGCGAGGGCCGCCTCGGCGATCTGTTCCCGGCGGACCGCCTTCCGCAATTTCTCGACTGCCATGACCCGCCCCCTTATGTGAATGTATATTCACATTGTCGGCCGAAAGAAGGGGGGGCGTCAAGCTCCCCCCCGAAACGATTCCGGCCCCCGCCGGCCATCCGGCGCCTCTCCGGCGCAAGCCGCGCCGCGGGCGACTCCCCTCTCCCGCGCGCCCCTCGCGCGCGTCGCGGCGTTACGCCGGCAGCTCGAAATCCCCGCGCGCGATCCGGGCGGCCATGTCGCCGTGGTCCGCCTGGGTCGGCGGCGGCGACACGACGTGGAGGACGACCATGTCGGTCCTCGCGCGCACCCCGCGCTTCGTCTTCCTCGGGACGACGACGAGGTCCCCCTCCCGGACCTTATGCCGCTCCTCGCCCGCCACGACCTCTCCGTCGCCGGAGAGGATGTAAAGGACCACGTTGACGTCCGGCGCGTGGACCGGGATGAACTGCCCCGCGCGGAACGAGGCCCGCACGACCTTCATCTCGGCGCACTCGAAGAGCGGTTTCGCGAGGAATCGCGTCGGGTCGAACTCCACCTTCTCCTTGGGGCGGGCGAACACGGGCGCGGCCATCGTCTTCTCCTCCTTCACCGACCGGGTCCCGACGGGGTCGGCGGCCCGGCGCCAAGTCTGCCCTTGACGATCCCACCGCTGACCGCGCGGCGCCTTGACGCTCGTCAAGCCGAAGCGCGGGCTCTCAAAACCACTTGTTCCTCCGGAAGTAGTACAGCATCCCCGCCGCCACGACGGCCATGGCTGCGAGGACGGCCGGATAACCGTACCGCCAGCCGAGCTCCGGCATGTTGTAAGGGGACGCCCCGCGGTCGAAGTTCATCCCGTAGATCCCGACGACGAAGGTCAGGGGGATGAACAGGGT
>JBLNEU010000250.1:0-3203 GCA_050263015.1 Deltaproteobacteria bacterium
CGGACCTCGTGAGCCTTGTCGGAAAAGTTCGCGCGCTGGGGATGAAGCCGAAGCCGGAGGTCGGGATCCAGTTCGGCGCCGGCGGCGCGTCGAAGGCCGAGGAGCTGGAGGCGGAGGGGACGGCCGACCCGTCGCAGGCGATCCGCGCCGCGCGGAAGTACCTCGAGGCGGGGGCGCACCTCATCATGATCGAGTCCGAGGGGATCACGGAGAACGTCCGCAAGCCGCGCACCGACGTCGCGGCGAAGTTCGTCAACGAACTCGGGCTGGACAAGGTAATGTTCGAGGCCGCCGATCCCGAGGTCTTCTCGTGGTACGTGAAGACGTTCGGGCCGGACGTGAACCTCTTCGTCGACCACTCCCAGATCGTCCAGCTCGAATGCCTGCGGTCCGGGATCTGGGGGACCAAGAGCACGTGGGGACGCATCGTGACGTACAAGGAGCCGCCGCGAAAGGCGGCGTCCGCCCGCCCGAAGCTCGTGGAACCCGAGGGCAAGGCGGGCGGAAGGAGGTGAACGCATGACGCGCGAGGGCGGCTCGGCGGCAAGGGTCGACGCCGGCGGCGCGCCGTCGCGCTCCGAGCGGCTGGCGGCATTCGTGGAAGGCGCGCGGTGGGAGGACGTCTCTCCCGCCGCGCGAGAGGCGCTCAAGGTCCGCGTCCTCGATTCCCTCGGATGCGCGTTCGGGGCGCTCTCGGGCGAGCCGGTCCGGATGATCCGGAAGGACATCGAGGAGTTCGGGGGAAGCCCGCTCTGCACCTTGATCGGCGGAGGCAGGAGCGCGCCCGACCGGGCGGCTTTTTACAACGGGGCGCTCGTCCGGTACCTCGATTTCAACGACAGCTACCTGGCCAAGGGGGAGACGTGCCACCCGAGCGACAATATCGGGGCGGTGCTGGCGGCGTCGGAGTACGCGCTGGCGTCCGGGCGGCAGTTCCTGACGGCGCTCGCGGTCGCGTACCAGGTCCAGTGCGCTTTGAGCGACGCGGCCCCGGTGCGGGCGCGCGGCTTCGACCACACGACCCAGGGGGCATTCGCCGCGGCGGCCGGGGTCGCCAAGGCGCTCGAGCTTCCGGCGGCGCGGATCGCCGACGCCCTCGGAATCTCCGGGACCGCGAACAACGCCCTCCGGGTGACGCGGACCGGGGCCCTCTCCCACTGGAAGGGGCTCGCCGCCCCGAACACGGCGTTCGATGCGTTGCGCGCCGCGTTCCTCGCCATGCGGGGCGTCACCGGACCCCGCGAGGTGTTCGAGGGGAACAAGGGGTGGATGCAGACCGTCTCGGGCGACTTCGAGATCGACTGGCGCCGCGAGGGACTCGACCGGGTGGCGCGCACGATCCTCAAGAAATACAACGCCGAGGTCCACTCCCAGTCGGCCATCGAGGGAATTCTGGAGCTCCTGGCGGAGACGGGAATCGCGGGGCGCGACATCGTCCGGATCCGGATCGACATCTTCGACGTCGCCCACCTCATCATCGGCGGGGGGGCCGAGGGAGACAAAACGGTCGTCCGGACGAAGGAGGAGGCGGACCACAGTCTCCCGTACATGGTCGCCGTGGCGGCCCTCGACGGGCAGGTGATGCCCGCGCAATACGCGCCCGGCCGGATCGTCCGCGACGACGTTCAGCGGCTGCTCCGCCAGGTGACGGTCGTGCCGGATCCCGGCTACTCGAAGCGGTTCCCCGACGAGCACGCCTGCCGGATCTCCGTGGCGGCGCGGGACGGACGGATCCACGTCAGGGAGAAGCGCGACTACGAGGGGTTCCACACGCGGCCGATGCCGTGGGAGCGGGTGGAGGAGAAGTTCCACGCGCTGGCCGAGTCGGCGCTTGCCCCCGGGCGCCGGGAGACGATCGTCAAGGCGGTGAAACGGCTCGACGGGATCGCGGTGCGGGACCTGACCGCGCTGCTGGATTGACGCCGGGACGGCAGCCGGAAGGCGCGGCCTGTCAGCGTCCGACGAGGCGGGCGATCCGGTGCCTCCTCGCGGCGAACCACCGGTAGAAGGCGCCGGAGAGGAATCCCGCGCCGGGGAGGCGGAAGAGGGCCGCGGCCCACCGGTATCGGCGCGCCCCGAGGCGCCGCATGATCTCCGGGAGCGCCATCGCTCCGATCAGAACCGAACCGTCCGGGAGGACGAGGTGCATCGCCTCGAGGCACGCGGCCCGCGCGATGGCCGGAAACCGCCGGGGCAGGTCGTCCGAATGGCAGGAGAGATATTCGAAGGCGTCCGGCGCCGTGTTCTCGCGGACCCATGACGCCGCGCTCCGGCACACCGCGCACTCGCCGTCGTAGATAAGGACCGCTTTCAATCCGTGGTCAGCAGATCCGGGGGAGCTGGTCCCCCACGGGGTAGTCGACGGCGCGCAGTCCCCCGACCGCCGTCTTCATGAAGACGCCGCCCTTCCCCTCTTCCACTTCCCCGATGACGGCCGCGTTGACGCCGTACGGGTTTTCGCGGAGGTGGCCCACGATCCCGTCGGCCGCCGATCCCTCCACGACGAGGAGCGCCTTTCCCTCGTTTGCGAGGTAGAGCGGGTCGAATCCCAGGATCTCGCAGACCCCGCGCACCCCCGGGCTGACCGGGAGCCGGCCCTCGTCGAGGACGAAGCGGGCGCCCGACGACCCGGCGATCTCGTTCAGCGTGACGCCCACGCCGCCGCGCGTCGGGTCCCGCATGAAGCGGACCTGCGCCTTGAACTTCCGGAGGACGCCGAGGAGCATCGCCGACAGCGGCGCCACGTCGGAGACGACCGGGGAGGAGATGGCGAGCCGGTTCCGCGCGATCATGACCGCGGCCTGGTGGTCGCCCATCGTCCCGGAGAGGACGACCCGGTCCCCCGGGCGGATCGCGCCCGGCGCGGGCCGCCACCCGTCGCGGACGACCCCGACGCCCGAGGTCGTGATGAAGATGCCGTCTCCCTTCCCCTTTTCCACGACCTTCGTGTCGCCGCAGGCGATGAAGATGTTCCCCTCGGTTGCGGCGTCTTTCATGGAGTCGAGGATCGTTTCGAGCCGCGCGACGGGGAACCCTTCCTCGAGGACGAAGGCGCAGGAGAGCGCCACGGGGCGCGCGCCGCACACGGAGAGGTCGTTCATCGTTCCGCAGACGGCGAGCTTCCCGATGTTTCCGCCCGGGAAGATCGGCGGTGCGACCACGTAGCTGTCCGTGGTGAAGGCGATCTCGCCGTCGAGGCGGCC
>JBLNEU010000251.1:0-3381 GCA_050263015.1 Deltaproteobacteria bacterium
CTGCGCCGTTCCAGTCTTTCCCCCCACCTCGATCCCCGGCAGCTTCGCCGCGCCGCCCGTCCCGTAGTCGTTGACGACGCCCGAGAGGGCGCGGCGGATGAAGGCGACGTCATCGGGCTTCCATGGCAGCTTCCGGAGGAGCTGCGGCGGGTACTCCGTAACCGACCCGTCCATCCGCACGATCTTCCGGACGATGCGGGGACGCATCACCTCTCCCCCGGCGGCGATCGAGGAATAGCCGGCCAGCATTTCCAGCGGCGTGATATGGACCGCCCCCTGCCCGATCCCCAGGATCGCCCTCTCCGCATCGTACCAGCGCTCCTTCGACACCTTCCGCTTCCACTCCGTGTCGGGCACAAGCCCCTTCCTCTCCCCCGGCAGGTCGATCCCCGTGATCGTTCCCAGCCCCGCGTCCTTCTCCAGTTTCGCGATCCGGTCGGGCCCGAGCCGGAGTCCCATCGTGTAGAAGTAGACGTCGCAGGAATGCACGATCGCCCGGTACATGTCCACCGCACCGTGTCCTTTTTCCTTCCAGCACCGGAACTGACGGTTCCCGATCTGCAGGTATCCCGGGCAATGGACCTTGGCATTCGGATCCTGGATCCCTTCCGAAAGCGCCGCCAGCGCCACGAACGGCTTGACTGTGGAGCCGGGGGCATAGGTGCCCTGCAGCCCCTTGTTCTGCATCGGCTTGCGGACGTCGCCGGCCAAGGCCTGCCACTCGGCCTTCCGGATCCCCCGCGAGAAGGAGTTCGGGTCGAAGGCGGGAGCGGAGACGAACGCGAGGATCTCCCCGGTCTTGGGAGCCATCGCGATCACGGCCCCCGCGTGCTTCTCCATCGATTCCTCGGCCGTCTTCTGCAGGTCCGCGTCGAGCGTCGTGTGCACGATCCCGCCGGTCCGGAAGGGAACCTCCTCCACCAGCCGCTTGTCCCTTCCCGCGGCGTCCACTTCCACGCGCCGCCCTCCGTTGATCCCGCGGAGATCGTCGTCCGATGTGCGTTCCAGCCCGTATTTCCCGACGATGTCCCCCATCGCGAGCCGCTCGTCCTCCGACTGCTCGAGCTCCGCGGGACTCGCTTCGCCCACGTACCCCAGCACGTGCGCGAAGGCGAGCCCGAACGGATAGCTGCGTTTCGCCTCCACGAGGACCGAGAACCCCGAGAGGGCCTCCCGGTTGAACTCGATGACCGACACCTGCTCGAAGCGGAGGTCCCGCGCCACCGTCACCGCGCTGAAGGGATTCGCCTTCATCGCGACGCGGATCCGCTCCAGAACCTCCTCCGGCTCGAAGTCCAAGATCTCCTGGAGAAGGCGGATCTCCCCCTCCAGGTCCGTGACGTCGACGGGCGTGCAGATGAGATCGAAGGAACCCGCGGCCTCGGCGATCGGACGGAGGTTCCGATCCAGGATCGCTCCCCGCGGAGCCCGGATCGTCCGGATCCGCAGGCGGTTGTTCTCGGAGAGCGTCCGGAACCGGTCGTACTGGACTACCTGGAGCCAGTAGAGACGGATGAACAGGAGGCCGAACAGGGCGAACGCCACGAAGAGGACCCCGCGAATGCGGGCGGCGATCAGCGGGTCCTGCTCCCGTTTCCGGATCCGCTGCGTCATTCCTTGACCCGCCGCCACCGGACCGAAAGGTCCATGTAGAGGGGCACGGCGAGGAGACCCGTCCAGGCGATCCGGACCGCCTCCTCCACCCCCCAGAGGAACGAGAACGGACGGCTTCCCGCGAGAAGCATCAGGCCCACGATGGAAAGCGACTCGGCCAAAAGGAGGCTCGCGACGACCGTGAGGATGAAATATTCCGCGCGGACGAAAAGATCCAGCGCGATCTCGCGCGAGATGAAGTACAGCGCCATCGACGAGAGAAAAAAGGTCCACGGGGGTGCGGAGGTGGTGATCTCCCGGAACAGGGCCGGGGGGATCGCCGCCAGGACCCCGACGGGTCCGCCGACGAAAAGACCCGCGTACACGATCATGAGAAACGGAAGGTCCGGCAGGAGGAACCACGGCACGAATCCGGAAAGCCACCAGACGCTGGCCGCGGCTCCCGCGTACGACAACGCCAGCAGAACCAGGAACGGCTTCACTATTTCCCCGCCCGGAAGGGGATCGACGGGCGGGAGAGGACGACGAGCACCTCCTCCGCCGCATGGAGGTTCACCGCGCTCTGCACCTGGATCTTCTGGAACAGCCCCTCGCGCGGCCGTTCCGCGCTGACGACCGTTCCGAGCAGGATCCCCTTGGGCATGCTCCCGTCGAACCCGGAGAAGAGGATCCGGTCGCCCGCCACGACGTCCTGGGTGGGCGAGACGTATTTCAGCCGGCACAGGTTGCCGCCTATCCCCTCCGCGATCGCGCGGACGCGGCTGCGCTCGACGATCACGTCCGCGGCGAACCGCCCGTCGGTGAGGAGGAGAACCTCGGCAAGGCCCTTGTAGGTCTTTTGCACGCGCCCGATCCCCCCGGCAGGCGTCACCACGGCCATTCCGGGCTCCACGCCGGCCTCGGTGCCCGCGTCGATGAACATGGACTGGAACCAGGGGGAGATGTCGTGGCCGACGACGCGCGCGCCGATCGTCTTCCTCCCGGTCGTCTCCGAGAACCGCAGCAGCTCCTTCAGGCGCCGGTTTTCGAGGAAGGCGTCCCGGTTCTCCTGGAGCTTCTCCCGCAGGGACGCCACCTCCCGCCGCAGGCGGTCGTTCTCCTTGGACACCCCCACGAGGGCGACGTAGTGCGACCAGACGGAGAAGATCCCCTGCCGGACGAAATCGACGGACGCGTAGACGGGCCGGAAGAGGAGGGAGGCCGACGCGTGAAGCCCCTCGGCTTTGGACAGGGCGGCCGGAGGACGGACGAAAAACTGGATCGCCACGGAAAGCAGGAAGACCGCCGCGAGAAACCGCCACCACTTTCGGAAGAAGGATCCCATGCCTACATCGTACGGCAAAGCCCGCCGGAATCCCGGCTAGCGCCTCAGTGGAGCGCCACCTGGCGCAGCAGGTCCAGCTCGTCCAGCGCCTTCCCGGACCCCAGCACCACGCAGGAGAGAGGGTCCTCGGCGACGGTGACCGGAAGCCCCGTCTCCTCGCGGAGGAGCACGTCGAGGTTGCGCAGCAGCGCGCCCCCGCCCGCCAGGACGATCCCCCGCTCGTAGATGTCGCCCGCAAGCTCGGGAGGCGTCTCCTCGAAGACCCCCTTCACTGCGTCGACGATGATCCGCACGGGCTCGGAGAGGGCTTCGCGAATCTCGTCGGATTGCAGGGTCAGCGCCTTCGGGACGCCCGACACCATGTCGAGTCCCTTCACCTCCACCGACTCCGAGAAGCCGGGGAACGCGTTCCCGATGGTCACCTTGATGTACTCCGCGGTGGG
>JBLNEU010000252.1:0-3611 GCA_050263015.1 Deltaproteobacteria bacterium
CGCGCTCACGGTCAACAAGATGTGCGGATCGGGGCTCAAGGCGATCATGCTCGCCGCCCAGTCGATCGCAACGGCCGAGTTCGACACCGTCGTCGCGGGCGGAATGGAGTCGATGAGCCTGGCGCCGTACATCCTCAAGAAGGGCCGGACCGGCTACCGCCTCGGCAACGACACGCTTTACGACCACATGATGGTCGACGGCCTCATGGATGCGTACAACAACGTCCACATGGGCAATTGCGCCGAAATCCTGGCGCGCGAGCATCGCATTTCCCGGCAGGACCAGGACGAGTTCGCGGCCGCGTCCTACAACCGGGCGCTCGCGGCGATCCGCGACGGGCGCTTCGAAAAGGAGATCGTGGGCGTCGAGATCCCCCAGAGGAAGGGCGACCCGGTCGTCTTCAAGGTCGACGAGGAGCCGGGTCGCGGCAACGTCGCGAAGCTTCCGTCCCTCAAGCCGGCCTTCGAAAAGGACGGCACCGTGACCGCGGGGAACGCCTCGACGATCAACGACGGCGCGGCGGCGGTGGTCGTCATGTCGTCGGAGGCCGCCAGGAAGCGCGGCATCAAGCCGCTCGCGCGCATCGTCGGCTACGCCACCGCGTCGCTCGAGCCCGTCTGGTTCACCGTCGCCCCGATCGACGCCATCCGAAAGCTCTTCCAGAAGACCGGGATCGACAAGGACAAGGTGGGGCTGTTCGAGATCAACGAGGCGTTTTCGTCGGTCGCCGTGGCGGCCATCCGGGGCCTCAAGCTCGACCCGGAGCGGGTCAACGTCAACGGCGGCGCCGTGGCCATCGGCCACCCCGTCGGCGCGTCGGGAGCCCGGATCCTCGCGACGCTCCTCTACGCGATGGCGGATCGCGGCGAGCGGTACGGGATCGCTTCGCTCTGCATCGGCGGCGGCGAGGCCGTCGCGATGATGGTCGAACGCCTTTAATTCCGGAGCGGGAGGGAGGTCGCGCGGCATGGACATCAGGACGATCGGCGTCGTCGGCGGGGGGCAGATGGGAAGCGGGATCGCCCAGGTCTCCCTCGTGTGCGGATTCGAGGTGCTGTTGAACGACGTGTCGGACGCGATCCTCGCGAATTCCCGGGCCGGCATCGAGAAGGGACTCGACATCCTGGTGCGCAAGGAGAAGATCACCGCGGCCGACAAGGCGCGCATGGCGGGCAACCTGACGACGACCGCCGATCTTGGGGCCTTTTCGGCCTGCGACTTCGCGATCGAGGCGGCCACGGAGCGGGAGGAGCTCAAGCTCTCGATCTTCCGCACTCTCGACGGCATCGTCCCGGCGGGAAAGATCCTGGCGACCAACACCTCCTCGATCTCGATCACGAAGATCGCCTCGGTCACGAAGCGGCCGGACAAGGTGATCGGGATGCATTTCATGAACCCGGTTCCCCTGATGAAGCTCATCGAGATCATCCGCGGTCTCCAGACGTCGCAGGAGACGTTCGACGCGACGATCGACCTCTCGCGCAAGCTGGGCAAGGAGCCGGTTCCCGCGAACGACTATCCGGGCTTCGCCGTCAACCGCATCCTGATGCCGATGGTCAACGAGGCGGTCTACGCCCTGATGGAAGGGGTGGGGAAGGCCGAGGACATCGACGCGGCGATGCGGATGGGGGCGAACCACCCGATGGGCCCCCTGGCCCTCGCGGACCTCATCGGCCTCGACACGTGCCTCGAGGTCCTCAAAGTCCTGCACGAGGGGCTCGGCGACCCGAAGTACAGGCCGTGCCCCCTCCTCAAGAAACAGGTGGAGGCCGGCTACCTCGGCAAGAAGACGGGGCGCGGCTTCTACACCTACGAGAAGGCGTGAGGAGGCGGACATGGAGTACGCGAACATTCTGCTCGAGGTCGCGGACCGGATCGCGACGATCACGATCAACCGCCCCAGGTCGCTCAACGCCCTCAACCCCGCGACGATGCGGGAGCTCGGGCACGCGTTCGAGTCGATCGCGGCGCGCGACGACGTCGGGGTCGTGCTCCTGACCGGAGCGGGGGAGAAGGCGTTCGTCGCCGGCGCGGACATCTCCGAGATGAACCGGTTCAACGCCCTGCAGGCCCTCGACTTTTCCCTGCACGGGCACGGCGTCCTCGAGCTCATGGAGCGGCTCCCCCAGCCGGTCATCGGCGTCGTCAACGGATTCGCCCTCGGCGGGGGGTGCGAGCTCGCCATGGCGTGCGACCTCCTCGTCGCCGCCGACACGGCGAAGCTCGGGCAGCCCGAGGTGAACCTGGGCATCATCCCCGGCTACGGGGGAACCCAGCGCCTTCCGCGGCTCGTGGGCCGCAACCTCGCCAAGGAGCTCGTCCTGACGGGCGACATGATCACGGCGCAGCGGGCGTACGAGATCGGGCTCGTCAACCGGGTCGTCCCGGCCGCCGAGCTCATGACGGCGGCCCGCGAGATCGCCGGCAAGATCCTCTCCAAGGGGCCGGTGGCGATCCGGACGGCGAAGATGGCGATGAACCGCGGCCTTGACCTCGACCTGTCGAACGCGAACGCCTACGAGGGGAGCCTTTTCGGGGCGTGCTTCTCGTCGGAGGACCGGGACGAGGGGATGAACGCGTTCCTGGAGAAGAGAAAGGCGTCCTTCAAGGGGAGATAGCCGCCGGGCAAGAGGCGGTCCATTCGACAAGGAGACGAGACGATGGTCTTCGAGCTTACGGAAGAACAGCAGATGATCCAGGACACGGCGCGGAACTTCGCGCAGAAGGAAGTGCTCCCCAAGGCGGCGGAGCTCGACGAGACGGGGCGCTACCCCGACGAGCTCGTCCGCCAGATGGCGGAGCTCGGCTTCATGGGCGTCGCGGTCCCGGAGGAGTACGGCGGGGCCGGGATGGACAACGTCTGCTACGCGATCGCGATGGAGGAGATCGCCCGGGCGTGCGCCTCGACGGCCGTCATCATGTCCGTCAACAATTCGCTCGTCTGCGACCCGATCCTCAAGTTCGGGACCGAGGAGCAGAAGAAGAAATACCTTCCTCCCCTCGCCGCGGGCAGGAAACTCGGCTGCTTCGGCCTGACCGAGCCGGGCGCGGGCTCGGACGCGGGGTCGCAGAAGACGACCGCCGTCCGGAACGGGGATCATTACATCGTCAACGGCACCAAGAACTTCATCACCAACGCCCCCCAGGCCGACACGTGCGTCCTGTTCACGATGACTGACAAGGCCAAGGCGCACAAGGGGATCACGGCCTTCATCGTCGAGATGAACTGGCCGGGGATAACCGTTGGAAAACACGAGAAAAAGCTCGGGATCAACGCGTCGGGGACGGCGTCGATCATCTTCGAGGACGTCAAGGTGCCGGCGGCCAACCGGCTCGCGAACGAGGGGGACGGATTCAAGATCGCCATGCACACGCTGGACGGCGGACGGATCGGCATCGCGTCGCAGGCCCTGGGGATCGCGCGGGCGGCCCTCGAGGACGCCCTCGCGTACGGGAAGGACCGGAAACAGTTCGGCCAGCCGATCGTCAACTTCCAGGCGATCCAGTGGATGCTCGCCGACATGGCGACGGAGATCGACGCGGCCCGGCTTCTCACGCACCGCGCGGCGTGGCTCAAGGACCGGAAGGTCCGGCATTCGAAGGAGTCGTC
>JBLNEU010000253.1:0-3714 GCA_050263015.1 Deltaproteobacteria bacterium
CCGGACGGCAAAGACGTTCCCGGCGAGGCGTCCCGGACTCGAGCGCACGTCGGCCAGCCGCGACGCCAGGCGCCCGGAGACGCTCCTGGAGGACAGGGAGAGGATCTCGTCCTCCAGCGACGCCACGATCTCGAACGTTCCGGGATCTCCCTGCCGGCCGCAACGGCCGCACAGCTGCCGGTCGATCCGGCGCGCGTCGTGGCGCTCCGTCGCGATGACGTGCAGCCCCCCCGCGTCACGCACCTCGGGGTCCAGCCGGATGTCCGTGCCCCGCCCCGCCATGTTCGTCGCCACGGTGATGCACCCCCTCGTCCCGGCCCGCGCGACGATGTCCGCCTCCTCCTTGTCCTGCCGGGCGTTGAGGATCCGGTGCGGGAGCCCGTCCCTCTCCAACAGGGCGCCGAGCCGCTCCGATGCGGCCACGGAGCGCGTCCCGGCGAGCACGGGACGGCCGACGGCGTTCAGCTCGCGGATCCGGTCGACCACGGCCTGCCACTTCTCCTCCTCGGTCCGGAACACCCGCGGCGGAATCTGCCGCCGCGCCAGCGGACGATTCGTGGGGATCGGCACGACGTTCAGCCGGTACACCGACCACAGCTCGGGGGCCACCTCCCGCGCCGTCCCGGTCATCCCGGCGAGGAAGAGGTACCGGCGGAAGAACCGCTGGTAGGAGATCCGCGCGAGTGTCTCCCGCTGGGTGGTGATCTCGCACCCTTCCTTCGTCTCGATCAGCTGGTGGAGCCCCTGCTCCCAGAAACGGTCCGGCATCAGCCGTCCCGTGTACTCGTCGATGATGTGGACCTTCCCCGCCCGGACGAGATACTCCCGGTCCAGGCGATAGTGGTGGATCGCGGTCAGGGCCTGCCGGGCCAGCTCCTCGCGCCGCTGGCGCCTCCGCCACAGCCCCCCCGCGGGATCCGCAAGCTCCTCCAGCCGCTCCTTCCCTCGCCCGGTGAGCTCCACCTCCCGCCGATCCTCGCGGGCGACGTAGTCCCGCCCGGGCTCGAGGACCTCGGCCATCTCCAGCGCCCGGCGGTACACCTCCGCTTCGTAGGTGCTCTCCCCGGAGCCGGAGATGATGAGCGGGGTGCGCGCCTCGTCGATCAGGACGCTGTCGGCCTCGTCCACGATCGCGAAGCACAGCCCGCGCAGGAGGAGACGCGCCACCCTGGAGCCCGCACCGTGCAGCCGGTCGACCCGCGCCTGGATCTCGCCGGGCCGGCGCCCCATCGTCAACCGGTCCTTGAGATAGTCGAAGGCGACCTCCTTGTTGGTGCAATAGGTCACGTCGCACCGGTATGCGCTCCGCCGGTCGTCCAGGCTCATCCCCTGCTGGATGACGCCCACGGTGAGGCCGAACCCTTCGTAGACCGGCCGCATCCAGTCGGCGTCGCGGCGTGCCAGGTAGTCGTTCACCGTGACTACGTGGACGGGGACTCCCGCGACGGCGGCCGCGCACGCCGGCAGCGTGGCCGCCAGGGTCTTTCCCTCCCCCGTCTCCATCTCGGCGACCATCCCGTGGAGGAGAACCCATCCCCCGATCAGCTGCACGTCGAAATGGCGCATGCCGAGGCGGCGGTCCGCGAACTCCCGGGCGAGGCCGAAGACCGCGGCCGACCGGGGAAGGTCAAGACCCGACGACCGGACCTCGGCGCGAACGGCCCGCGCCCGATCCCGCAGGGCGCCGTCGTCCATACCCCGGAGTTCCTCCCCCAACGCCTCCACGGCGGGGACGATCTCCCGGAACCGCTCGGGCCGGGCGGTCAGGTGACGGCTCGCGTTCCCCAGCAGGGTCACCGCGGCCCGGTCGAACTTGCTCTCGTCCCGGACCTTCCGCTCCGGGTAGAACCCGCGGAGCCGTTTCGGGGTGGGAAGCGCCTCAGACATGGAAGCGGCGAAGGAACATCTGGCGGATCGTCCGGTACCACTGGAACCCGACGGGTTCCAGCCCGTGGTCGAAGCGCACGTACACCCGGCCCCCGACATAGAGGGACTCCACCGCCTCGTCGAGCTGCAGGTCGAACTGGAAGAGCTTCTCCAGGGCTTTTCCCCCCGCGGCGTCCCGCGGGTCCACGGCGATCTTGCCGCCGCCCGACACTCCCAGGATCGTGCTCGGCAGACGCTCCAGCGCCCCGGGCACCTCCCGCACGACGACGGCGGGGATCTCCCGCTCCAGCCGCTCCTTGAGCCGGACGGTCACTTTCCTCGTTCTCTGGCGGACGAGATCGACGTCCGGCTGCCCGACCACCACCCGCACGGTCGGTCGCTTCACGTTCAGGACGTACGCGATCAGGTCTCCCTGCTTCAGGAACCGGTCCGGCAGGTCCTGCACCCCCGGGACCACGAGGATGCCGTCGGCGGGGCTCCGGATGTCGAGCTCCGTCCGCCGCTGCCGCGCCCGCGCCAGGTTCCCCTTCGCGCTTTCGATCGCCTCCTGGACGATCCGTGCCTCGACCGGGTCGTTCGCAACCGCCGCGTCGTGACGCCGCTCCAGCTCCGCCAGCCGCGCCTCGAGTATCCGCACCTCCGCGTGATAGACGGGGTCGTTGCACTCCACCAGCAACGCGCCCTTCTCGACCTCGAGCCCCGGGGACGCAACGACACGTCCGATGAAACAGGCCGTGCCGGCCCGGACGAGCGCCTCCTCCGGGACCCAGACCACCCCTTCCGTCCGGGTCCAGGACGGAAAGGGGACGGCGAAGAGCAGGGCCATGACGACCGCGAGGATGCCCACGGTGGCCACCACGGCCCTGCCCCGGTTATCCCGGAGCACGGGACTTGTCGCCACGTACCGGACCCTTTTCACGGCCGGATAGACGAACATGCTGATCCCGGCCCACACCGCCAGGAGGACTCCGGCGACGAAGAATTTCCCGGCGATGAAGAGGATGATCGCCGCGTAGAGAAACGCCCGGTACACGAAGGAGGTCACCGTGTATGCCACGAACCAGAACCGCTCCCCGGGGCCTGCGTACGGCTGCCGGAGATACTTCACGCCGAAGACGTACCGCTGGAAGAGGTATCCGACATATTCGAGGCCGCGCTGGTAGAGGTTCGCGATTTCCGCCCAATCGGAGAACATGTAGTACCCGTCGTACCGCAGCAGGGGGTTCCCGTTGAAGAGGACGGTCGAGACGCTCGCGAGGAACACCACGTTGTACGCCACCGTGTGCACCTTCCCGGGGGCGACGAGGAGCCACGCGAACAGGGCGATTGAGGCGACGAAGAGGTCGGACATCATCCCGGCGGCGCCCACGACCATGCGACGGCTCTTCTCGCGGAACGCGGTCGCCGCGGACGCGTCGACGTACGGAATGGGCATCAACACGAGGAACATGATCCCCATCTCGTGGACTTCGCCGCCCCACCGCTTGACGGCGTAGCCGTGGCCGAATTCGTGCAGCACCTTGAGGAACGGGTAGACGAGGACCATGGAGACCACGCTTTCCGCGGTGAGCACCCGGTCCGTGAAGTTCTCGGTGAGCTCCGACCAGTGCATCCCCGCGAGCACGACGGCCGCCCCGACCACCGCCGCCCAGAGGATGCCTCCCCAGGCGGTGAAGAACGGCCGGACGAATCTCATCGTCGCGGACAGGAACCTGTCGGGGTCGAAGAGGGGGAAACTCAGCGACATCGGGCTGCGCAGGTTCATCTTCCAGCGGGCGTACTCCGTCTTCTTCCACCGCCGGAAGATCTCTTCCGCGTCGGGGGGAA
>JBLNEU010000254.1:0-2692 GCA_050263015.1 Deltaproteobacteria bacterium
TACGGGCTCGCGGTGGCGAGGGAGATCGCGACGAACCTGGGGGCCGAGATCGGGTGCGAAAGCGAGCGCGGGAAGGGGGCGACCTTCTTCCTTCGGTTGCCACTCTCGCCTTGAGTTCCCCGGGGCGCGCCATGGCCTCGAACCAGCCGATGGCAGCCTGGATGCCCTTGTGGTCGATGTGCTTCGCGACGAAAGTCATCGCCTCCCCGGCATTTCCATGGGAGATATCATCCCGCCTTCTTCACCTTGAAGCGGACGATGAATTCGTTGTATTCCTGCTCGGCTTTGTCCTTGGAATATCCGTACATCTGCTGCAAACGCCCTAATAGCTTATCTTTTTTCCCGCCGCTTCGTCCCCTTCACCCGGTCATTCCGAATCCGGAGTAAGATGGCAGCACGATGTCCACGCCGAAAACCCCGCAGTTGCATGTGGAAGTGGCCGTGCCGCTGCCGATCGATCATACGTTCACTTACCGGGTTCCGCCGGGTGAGGAAGGGCGCGCGAAGATCGGCTTCCGGGTCCTCGTTCCCTTCGGGCCGCGAAGGGTCACCGGCCTGATCGTCGACCGCGTGGACGGGTCTACCATTCCCGGCCGGGAGGCGAAGCCGGTCCTGGCCTTCCTCGACGAGGATCCGTACGTCGCTCCACGCCACCTCGCGTTCCTCTCCGCGGCGGCGAGCGAGTGCCTCGCCCCCATCGGGGAGATGCTGCGCGCGGCCCTTCCCCGCGGGCTTCCGCGAAGGGAAACTCCCCCCGTACCGAGAACCGAAACCTTCTTCCGGCCGGGGGCAGGCGCCGGCGACTCCCCGATGACGCCGAAGCAGCGGCAGGTGGTCGCGGCGGTACTCGCGGCGGGGGAGATCTCCGCTTCGCATCTTTCCGCGATCGTTCCCGGCGGGCAGGACTCCGCCAGGCGGCTCGCCGCGAAGGGGGTGCTCGCTTCCGCCATCCGCGAAAAACCTGTCGGACTTTCCGCCGCTCACCTTCCCGACACGTCGGGGGAGATCGTCCCCACGCCTCACCAGGAAGCGGCCCTTGCGAAGATCGGCGTTGCGCTGGCCTCGGGGAAGTTCGCAGCGTTCGTGCTCCACGGGATCACGGGGTCCGGAAAAACGGAGGTCTACCTGCGGGCCATCGAGCAGGTCCGCCTCACGGGAAGGCAGGCGGTGTTCCTCGTCCCCGAGATCGCGCTCACCCCGCAGCTGCTCGGCCGGGTGAAATCCCGGTTCGGGGAAGGAGTGGCCGTTCTGCACAGCGGACTTTCCCCCGCCGAGCGCGCGGCCCAGTGGAAGCGGGTCCGCTCCGGGGAGGTCTTCCTTTCCGTAGGAGCGCGCTCGGCGGTGTTCGCGCCCTTTCCGGCGCCCGGCCTGTTCATCGTCGACGAGGAGCACGATTCCGCCTATAAACAGGAAGACGGGATCCGGTACCAGGCGCGCGATCTCGCTCTTCTGCGCGGGAAGATGGAGGACGCCGTCGTTCTCCTGGGCTCCGCCACGCCGTCCGCCGAATCCGTCCACCGGACCCGCACGGGGGATGCCTCGCTGGTCTCCCTGCCGGAGCGGATCGGGGGGAGAGAGCTCCCGGAAATCAGGATCGTGGATCTCAAGGGCCGGACTTCCCTGCGGGGCGCCGACCGTTACTTCTCCCCCGAGCTTGAATCGGCGATCGAGGAGGCGCTCTCGCGCGGGGAGAAGGCGATGCTGTTCCTCAACCGAAGGGGGTACGCACCCGCCGTCACGTGCCTGGATTGCGGGGAAACCGTCCGCTGCAGGAACTGCAGGGTTTCGCTGACCTTCCACCAGCAGCACGGGGCCCTGCTCTGTCACTATTGCAACGCGCGCGCCGCGCCCCCTGAAAAGTGCGCCGCATGCGGCGGGCACAAGATCGCCCAGGTGGGAATCGGAACGGAGCGCCTGCTCGCATGGGCGGCGAAGCGGTGGAAGGACGCCAGGGTCGCGCGCCTCGACTCCGACGTCAGCCGGCGGAAAGGGGCGTACGGGGAGATCCTCTCGCGCATGCAGGCGGGAGACGTGGACCTCCTCGTGGGAACCCAGATGATCGCGAAGGGGCACGATTTCCCCGAGGTGACGCTCGTGGGCGTGCTGCTGGCCGACCTGTCCCTCTCCTTTCCCGATTTCCGGTCCGCGGAGCGGACGTTCCAGATCCTGACGCAGGTGGCGGGACGCGCGGGGCGAGGCGACCGTCCGGGCAAGGTGATCGTACAGACCCTCTCCCCCGACCACGTCTGCATCCGCATGGCCGCGAGACACGATTTCGCCGGCTTCATGGCGGAGGAGCTGGCGGCCAGAGAAGCGCTCGGCTACCCGCCTTTCGGGCGGATGCTCCTCCTGCGCCTGTGGGGGTCGAAAGCCGAGAAGGTCCGCGAGGCGGCGGAAGAAGCGGCGGAGGCGCTCTCGCCGCCGGTCTCCGCGGCGGGGATCCAGCTGCTGGGGCCGGCGCCCTCGCCCATCCCTCTCGTGAAGCGGAAATACCATTACCAGATCCTCCTCAAGACGCCCGCGCATTTCCCCGTGGGCGATTTCTTCCCTCCGCTCCTGCGCCCGTTGCGCGACACCGTCCGCAAGCACGGCGTCCGCATGGAAGCCGATGTCGACCCCTACAACATGATGGTGTAGCGCCGGCACGGGGTTTGCGCTCATCCCCGGCAAATATCCAACGGGAGGTCGGGCC
>JBLNEU010000255.1:0-5232 GCA_050263015.1 Deltaproteobacteria bacterium
GTCGGGAGAGCTCAAGGAGGTTCCTCATGACAGGATCCGCGACAGGATTCAAGGTCAAGGCCATACTCCTCGGCATCGCCGCGATCGCCGTCCTGATTCTGTACAGCTATTTCATCCCCGACACGATCCGCACCCGGGTCACCGACGCCCAGCTCACGAAGGTCGATGGATATTTCATGATCGCCACCGAGTACCGACCGCTCGTGAACCACGACGCAAAGTACCGCCTCAAGTTCGATTCCGGCAACGTCCAGAACGAAGCCATCCGGCTGAAGGGAAAGGAGGTCATGATCCGAAAGTACGGATGGAGAATCCCGTTTCTTTCCATGTATGAAAATGTCGTCTCCATAAAGCAGGCCGAGTAGACAGTCGGCGGACCGGCAACGGCGAGCGGGCGCTCGAGGTGATCCTGGTTTGCCCGCATCGGCGAATACGAAGGAATCCGGCTGATGACGCTCGCCGATTATCCGGATAGGCCGAGGCCCGGCGGAATGGTGCGGCGTCCCCGCTAAAAGATGTATCTTTCGGCGTCGAACGCCGCGGCCGCCAGTGATCTCTTCGCCGCGGGAAGCCCCGAGGGATCGTACCGGCAGAACAACGCGATTTTTTCGAGCAGGCCCGTCAGTCGTCTCCCCTGTTCGATATGGGCGGCTGCCTGTCCCGCTGCCCGGGACGCCGCCGCCGATCCCAGCCAGGCGCACACCTTGACGGCCGCCGCCATCGTCTCCGCACGATTCCCCGACGTCGCCGCGGCGGCCTTTTCGGCCCGCAGGACCGCGCTTTCCAGCGCAAAGATTTCGATGACCGTGTCGGCCAATGCCATGAGGATCTCCTGCTCGTCCCGAAGCCTCTCCATGTGCTTGCGAACGGCCGACCCGGCGACGGCGAGGAAGACGGATCTAAGGTTCGCGAGGAGCGCGTGTTCCGCGGCGAAGGGGCCGGTTCCTTCCGGAGCCGCAGGGACCCCCGCCTTGAACGCTTCGGCGGCTTTCAGCACTCCCGGCATAAGGTCGATTTCCCCCTTCATCGACCGCTTGAGGAGGGTGCCGGAAATGAGGAGACGGTTGATCTCGTTCGTCCCTTCGAAGATCCGGTTGATCCTCGCGTCCCGGTAGAAACGCTCCACGGGATACCCCTGGATATAGCCGTATCCACCATGGATCTGGAGGGCCTCGTCGGCGATCCGTCCGAAAGCCTCGCTGCAATAGACCTTGGCGATGGCGCATTCGACCGCGTATTCCTCGATCGCTTTCCGGTATGCGACGTAGTAGTCCGGCCTTCCCTTTTCGATCGACGCGAGCCGGCGGTCCAACAGCCCCGCGACCCGGTACACGATCGACTCGGCGCGGAAGGTATCGGCCACGCCGTCGGCGACCTTCTCCCGGATCGCCCCGAAGGAGGCGATCGGAACGCCGAACTGCCTCCTGGCGTTCGCGTACCTCGCCCCTTCCGCGAGCGCGACCTTGGCGGCCCCCGTGACCACCGCGCCGAGCTTGAACCGTCCCATGTTGAGAATGTTGAAGGCGATCTTGTGTCCTTTTCCCACTTCGCCCAGGACGTTCTCCACGGGGACGCGGGCGTCTTCCAGGATCACCGCCGTCGTCGACGTTCCCCGGATCCCGAGCTTTTTTTCCTCCGGTCCTGCCGTCACTCCCGGGAATGAGCGCTCCACAAGGAAAGCGGTGAATCGTTCGCGATCGACCTTCGCGAACACGGTGTAGAGGCCGGCGATCCCCCCGTTCGTGACGAACTGCTTCGTTCCGTTCAGGACGTAATGCCGTCCGTCCGCGGACAGGACGGCGGATGTCTTCGCGCCGAGGGCGTCGCTCCCCGAATCGGGCTCCGTAAGGCAGTACGCGGTGATCAACTCCCCCGTGATGATTCGTCCGAGGTACTTTTCCTTCTGCGCGTCCGTCCCGTAGTAGACGAGAGGGATCGTTCCGAGCCCCGTCTGCACGCCGAAGGCGCCTGCGAACCCGCTGTAGCCGGAACCGAAGATCTTCTCCGCCACGAGCGCGCTCGTCGACTTGGAGAGCTCCAACCCCCCGTACTCCTCCGGTACGTCGATCATGAGGAGGCCCAGCTCGCCCGCCCGCTTCAAGAGAGGAGCCACCAGCGCAAACTCGTGGTTCTCGATCCGCTCCGAGTCGGGGAGCACCTCCCGGGCCACGAACTGCTCGATCGTGTCGGCCAGTTGCCGTTGCTCCGCGCTGAAATCCTCGGGCGTGAAGACGTCGTCCACCGATGCCCTTTCGAGCAGGAACTCTCCGCCCTTCGTCGATCGTTCGGCTGCGGCCATCGTCGGATCTCCCGTATCCGGGAAAAGGGTTTCGTTCTCCGTTGCCCCGGTTTCGGTGGGTGGATTCGGTTGCGGGCCGGACGCTTCGACGATCTGTTCGGATGGGACAGACTCTATCCCACGCCAATCGTGACGGGATGTCAACCGGACGACCGGGCGACACCGGACGACCGGGCGACCAACTTCCCTCGGAATGACCCGCGGCGGCATCTTTCCCCGATTTCGCTGAATCTTAAGGAAAACTGCGGCGTCCCGCGTTCGCCGGCAGATCGCGAAGGGCGGATGCTTCCGGGCGGCCGTTCCGCCTCGCCGGAAGCGATTGGAGAGGCGGGGCAGGGGAGGCGCAAGGAGTCCGGATGGGGTTGAAAGGGAACCATGACGGGAGTCCCGGTCCGCAGGGGACCCGCGCCGCGAGGGTCTTGATGCGCGGCTCCAAAAGACGGGGTATTCACCTGTGAAGGTGGATGGAGAGGAGGGATCATGTCTTTCGAAGTGATGGTGGATCCCGGCGCGTTGCGCGAGCAGGTGAAGGAGAAATACCGCGAAGTGGCCGTCAATCCTCACGGCAGTTTCCATTTCCGCACGGGGCGCCTGGCCGCGGCGACACTTGGATATGACGAACGCCTCACCGCATCCTTCCCGGATTCGGCGATCGAATCGTTTGCCGGGGTGGCGAACCCCTTTTCCCTGCGTTCCCTGTCGGCAGGGGAGCGCGTGGTCGATCTCGGGTCAGGGGGGGGATTCGACTGCTTCGTCGCAGCAGCGCAGGTGGGCCCCGAAGGGCATGTCGTCGGCGTGGACATGACGCAGGAGATGCTCGTGAAGGCCCGTGAGGCAGCTGCGGATATGGGATTGAACCACGTGGAATTTCGCGAAGGGCTGATCGAGGAGCTTCCCGTCGAGGACGGATGGGCGGACGTGGTGATCAGCAATGGCGTGATCAATCTCTGCGCCGACAAGACGCGGATATTCTCGGAGATCCGGCGCGTGCTCCGGCCCGGGGGCAGGCTCCAGTTCGCCGATATCGCCAACGGCAAGCCGGTCCCCGAAGCGGCGATTCGCAACATCGATCTCTGGACGGATTGAATCGTCGGGGGCCTGCCGTGCGCAGGCTGGGAAAGGCTCCTCAAGGAAGCCGGATTCGGGGATATCGAGATCGGGCCGCCCGTCGACACATTCGGCGGGACAAGAGGGGAGAAGAACGCCAGGGCGTACGACGTACACGGTTTTTCGTTCCTGGCGTGGAAGACCGATTGACCCGCGAACGCGTCCGGATGCCTTCGGGTTCGATCGGGTTCACGGCCTTTGGCGAGGAGGGGACGATGAGCGCGAAAGTCCTGATCCTGGGCGGCGGGTTCGGAGGATGGGTTGCGGCGAATGAAATCAGGGACGGCCTTCCCGAGGATTGCCGGGTCACGGTGGTCGACAGGAGCGACTCCTCGTGCCTCGGGCTGTCCCTGCTCTGGCTCATGACGGGGGACCGCAGTCCCGACCGGATCTCGCGGCCCTTCTCGTCGCTTGAGCGGAAGGGGATCTCCTTCGAACGGGGAGATATCGACAGGATCGACCCGAAGCGCCGGGAGGCGGTGGTCGGCGGAAAGACGGTTTCAGCCGATTACCTCGTTGTCGCACTCGGGGCGGAGCTTGCGCCGGAAACGATTCCGGGACTCCGGGACGCCGGGCACAACTTCTACACCCTGTCCGGAGCCGATGCGCTGCGGCGCGCCATGGCCGACTTCTCCGGCGGGCGGCTGGTCATCGTGACAGCCGCCCCCGGATACAAATGCCCGGCGGCACCGTATGAAGCGGCGATGCTCCTGGAACACTTTTGCCGCAGCCATGGCGTCAGGGACAAGACCCGGATCGAGCTGTACGCGGCCGAGCCGGGGCCGATGCCGGTGGCGGGGCCGGCGGTCTCGCGTGCGGTACGGCAGATGATCGAGTCGAAGGGCATCATCTACCACCCGGAGCACCAGGTGGCGGAGGCCGATCCCGCGGGCCGTCGGCTCCGTTTCTCCAACGGCGTCGAGGCGGGCTACGACCTTCTCTGCCACGTTCCGCCCCACCGCGCCCCGAGGGCGGTGCGCGAATCGCCGCTCATCGGGGAGAGCGGATGGGTGGGGGTGGACCGTCACACCCTGGCCACGAAGTTCGACCGCGTCTACGCATTGGGGGATGTCGCGTCGATCCCGCTGAAACTGGGGAAGCCCCTCCCGAAGGCCGGGACTTTCGCCGAGAACGAGGCTCGCGTGGTGGCGCGGAACGTCATCCGGGATATCACGGGCAGGGGCGAGGCCGCAGTCTTCGACGGTCGGGGCGAGTGCTACGTGGAAACGGGGGATGGCCTGACCGCCTACGGCGAAGGCAGATTCTACGAAGACCCTGTTCCGGACGTCATCCTGCATCCTCCGGCGCCGAAGTGGCACGAGGCAAAGATCCGTTACGAGAAGGAATGGCTGGAAGGCGGGATCCGGTCGGACGAAGACCTTCGAAGGACAGGCTGAGGGCGGACGCGGCGAAAGCATCGTTGGCCGAAAAGCGATTCGCCGCAGCCCTTCTATCGGAGGAAAAACTCCTTGTCCAATGCTGCGACCGTATCGACGATCCCCGTGTACGCGAGTTCGGCTTGGGCGGCCATCGTCGGCCCGATGAAGCCCTGGCGCCGCCATTCGTCGGCCTTCTCCTGCACCTTCAGCCGGGTACGGTCCCATGCCGGGCCTGCGAACATGTCGACGTGCCGGCGGCCGAATGCCCCGCGATCGTCCATCGAGAATGCGAGGCACGAGACGATCGGCAGGCAATAGGGTCCCGTGACCGCCGTCGCGGCGGCCACCGGCATGAACGGCATCACGTGCGAGCCGCGGCAGTCGCCCGTCACGAAATGGCCGACCATGTACGGCTCGACCGCCTCCTCCGGCGCGGGGAAGATCCCC
>JBLNEU010000256.1:0-3029 GCA_050263015.1 Deltaproteobacteria bacterium
CCGAGCTCCCGGCAGGTCGGGATCACCTCGCCTTCCGGGTCGCGCGTCCACAACGAATATTCGCTCTGAAGCGCGGCGATCGGGTGGACGGCGCACGCCCGCCGGATCGAGGCGGGCGCGGCCTCGGACAGCCCGAGGAAGCGGACCTTTCCCTGGCGGACGAGGTCCGCCATCGCCCCGACGGTTTCCTCGATGGGCGTCGCGGGATCGACGCGGTGCTGGTAGTAGAGATCGATGACGTCGACGCCGAGGCGTGCAAGGCTCGCCTCGCAGCACGAGCGGACGTAATCGGATTTCCCGTTGACGCCGAGCCAGCTCCCGTCCTTGCCGCGGACATTGCCGAACTTGGTCGCGAGGATCACCTTGCCGCGACGGTCCCGGATCGCCTTGCCGACGAGCTCCTCGTTGCGGCCCAGCCCGTAGATGTCGGCCGTGTCGAGAAAATTCATCCCCATCTCGATGGCCCGGTGGATCGTCCGGATCGATTCCCCGTCGTCGCCGGGGCCGTAGAATTCCGACATCCCCATGCAGCCAAGGCCAAGCGCCGGTACCGACAGCCCGCCTTTTCCCAAAGCCCTCGTTTCCATGGCCTTCAAGCTCCTTTTCGCCGGAGGATTGGCTTCGCCGACCCGGGACGGTCCCGACATTTCGATGATACGACGGGTCCGGACGGTTCCGGTAATGATGTCGGAAGGATGAGCCGGCGCCGGAATGGTATAGTGGGACCATCATGGGGATGGACAGGGGATTCCGCCTCAGGATCCTGCCGACCAAGCTCCGCCCGCCATCGACCGGGGTCCGACATCTTCCGCGCCCGCGGCTCTCCATGGACCGGGCAAGCGCGGCGCCTTTCCGGTTGGCGCTGGTCTGCGCGCCCGCGGGGTCCGGGAAGACCACCATGCTGGCCGAATGGTACCGGGCCCTCCGGCGGCCCGGCGCGTCGGCCGCTCCGGCGTGGCTCTCCCTCGACGACTTCGACAACGACCCGCGCCGGTTTCTCGCCGGGCTGATCGCGGCGGTCCAGGCGGCGCGGCCGTCGTTCGGCCGGGAGGCGCTCGGGGTCCTCACGGCGAATCCGGATGCGCTGACCGAAGACGTCGTCACGAGCCTCGCCCACGACTTCGGAAGGCCGGGCCCGCGGATCACCGTTTTCCTCGACGATTACCACGAGATCCGCGATCGGGCGGTGCACGCGGTGGTCGACTATTTCCTGCGGTATCTCCCCGCCGGATGCCGCCTGGTCATAGGCACGCGCGGCGATCCGCCGCTGTCCGTCGAGCGCCTTCGCGCCCGCGGGGAAGTCCTGGATATCCGGTGGGAAGCTCTCCGGTTCCACGTCGACGAGGCGCGGGACTACCTGAAGGATGTCTGCGGGTTGGGCCTGTCCGAGGACCAGGTCCGCGCGGTCTGCGACCGCACGGAAGGGTGGATCACGGCGCTCCAGCTTGCCGCCATGACGTTTACGGAGGACACGCGCGGCGAGAGCTTCGTCGAGTCGATCACGGGCGAGCAGCGCAAGATCGCCGATTACCTGCTCGAGGGCGTGTTCGCCCGGCAATCGCCCGGCGTGCGCCAGTTCCTGATGAAGACGGCCATCCTGGACCGGATGACCGCCTCCCTGTGCGACGCGGTCACCGGGCGGCGCGACGGCCGGCAGATGCTGGAGGCGCTCGAGGGCGGGAACCTGTTTCTCTTCGGCCTGGACGACCGCCGCGCCTGGTACCGGTACCACCAACTGTTCGCCGGGTTCCTGCGGGACCGCCTGCGCGCGGCGCATCCGGACGAGGTGGCGGGTCTCCACGACCGGGCGAGCGACTGGTTCGAGCGGAACGGGTCGCCGGGAGAGGCGGTGCGGTACGCGATCGCGGGGGGCCGGTTCGAGCGGGCCGCCCGGGTGCTCGAGAGCGCGGGACGCGACCTGTTCCGCCGGGGGGAATTCAAGGAGCTGCGCCGGTGGATCGACGCGCTTCCGGAGAGGACCGTCCGCCGCTCGCCGGTCCTTTGCGCGCTGCACGCGTGGGCGCTCGGCTACCTCGGCGAATTCGACGCCGCGAGGCGCCGGATCGCCTGCGCCGAATCGGCCGCCGCGCGGGGCGCCGTCAGGGCCGAGCTGCAGGTGATCAGGGCGGTTCTCGGCATCATCCAGGCGGACGAGCCGGACGTCTCCGGCCTGCACCCCGGCATCGTGTCGCTCTTCCCGCGGGAAGAGGCGGCGCTGCGCGCATACGCTTCCATCACGCTCGGGTTCGTGAGCCGCGTCGGGGGGTACCTGCCGGTCGCGCTCCAGCACTTCCAGGAGGCGCTCGTGGCCTCCGAGGGCGCGAACAGTTCCCTGGTCAACCTGAACGCCCGGCGCAACATCGGGATGGTGAACTACCTGATGGGGCGCATGAACGACGCGGAAGCCGGCTTCCGCGGCTCCCTCGAGGTCGCCCGGGAGCGCCTCTGGCTCCGCGGCATCGGGGCGGCCTTCCTGCGCCACGGCCTGGCCCTCGTGCTCCACGAGAAGAACAGGCTCAAGGAGGCGCTCGAGGAACTCTCGGATGCGATCGCGGTTCTCGATGCGAGCGACGCGTACGGGTTCCTCGGGATGGCCCTCGTCGAGCGGGCGCGGACCCAGCTCGCCCTCGGGAAGCCCGAACTGGCCGCGGCCGACCTGGCGCGCGCCCGGCAGCTCGCCCGGAAGCACGAAGTCAGGCGCGTCTCGTTCCGCGCCGACCTTTTGGAAGCGCAGGCGGCGGCCCAGGCCGGGGACCCGGGCCGCGCGACGGCGTTCCTCGAAGGCGCCAAGGCGGCGTTCTCCACGGAGGATTTCCACATCCGTCCCGTCCTCTCCGAAAAACACGAGTCGTTCATGATCGAGCACCTTCGGATTCTCCTGGCGCAGGGGCAGTTCGGGGAGTCGGTCAGGCTGGCTGGGAAAGCCGCGCAGAGCGCCGGCTCGACGGGACGCGGACGCAACCTGGTGGAGTTCCTGGTCCTCCAGGGGGCGGCATGGCAAGGGCTCGGCCAGGTGGATAAGGCGCTGT
>JBLNEU010000257.1:0-2994 GCA_050263015.1 Deltaproteobacteria bacterium
ATCCTCTCGTCGGTGGAGACCGCATCGATTTCGCCCTTGCGGAGCGCCTCGAGGGCGCTCGCGCCCTTGTCGAAGGGGACGACCGTCGCGCCGGGAAGTTTCGTCCTCAGGTTGAATTCCCACGCTGACCCCTTGGCCGTCCCGATCTTCTTGCCGCCGAGGTCCCCGAGGCTGCCGACCGCCCCCGTCTTCGCGATGACCTTCTGGGACGCGACGAAATAGGCATCGCTGAAGTCGACCAGCCTCGCGCGGTCGGGGGTCTTCGTCATCGTCGCGGCGATGATGTCGATGCCCCCTTCGAGGAGCTCGGGGATCCGGTTCGCCGGGGTCACGGGGGTGAAGATCGCCTTGACGCCGAGCCTGGCCGCGATCGTCTTGACGAAATCGACGTCGTATCCGCAATATTCGCCCGTGTCCCGGTCCCGGAAGCCGAACGGCGGACACGTGTCCCTGACTCCCGCCGAGATGGTTCCCTTCTTCTTGACATTCTCAAGCGTATTGCCCGCCACGGCCCGTCCCGCGGGGAGGGCAAGCAGAAACAGCGAAACAACGAGCGCAACAGGCCTTGTCATGACTGCCACCTCCGATCGGTCTCCCGAAGTCACCGCGCACCCGATCCGTCACTATCTTGATGCGGCAGATCGAAAGAAGGCTTCCGATTCCAGATTTACGGCGGGACGCCTGCAAGATCACTTCGCGCGCCTGCCGGTCGGCCGGCGGCGATGACCGCCCCTGGCGCGGCCCGCGGAACGGCGCGATCGTCGGGGAGGCGCCGACGATGCCGGGAAAGGCGCAGCGTGTGGATTTGCGCAACCGGAAGCGGAAGCAGGTTGAAACGCGGGTGAAAAGCCGCTATGGCCGGGCCGGGCCGGAAACTGCCCGGGCGAAGGAGCGGGAGTTCCCTTACGCCGGCTCCTCGTGCCCCGTGGTCGCCGACGCGTCGATGAACCCGTACACCACGCCGAACAGGAATACGGGCTCGACCCGCGCCACGCCGTGGGAATGGACATGCGGGATCAACTCGTCCATCGAGCCGAGCGTACGACGACAGAGATCGCACATGTACCCGTTTTTGGTCCGATGCCCCGTGAGATGCCACATATTGACCTCGCTCCACCCGTTTGACATCGGAGTGGCCGGTGACATTCAAAAAATAAGCAAACAGCATACCAATGCGGGAAGTTTTGGGAATCAGGTAACCGGCCGACTCTCAAGGAGTATCGAATTGCCCCCCGTGGAAGGGGAAACCAGGAGAAACTTTGTGGAAAATTTTCATCGGAATTTTTCAAATGTGGGCAATTCTTCGGCCTGTCTCGAATTCCGGCTGCGTCCCGGGGTCTTATCCGTGCTCCCCGCACCCCCCGGGGAAACAGCACGCCTCCTCCTCCGCCGGAACGATCGAGAAGTGGGCCGAGACGATCCGCGGCTCCGCCCCCGCCACGGAAACGAGGAGCGTGCTGCGGACGAGTGCCTCGCCGGTCGCCCCCGCCTCGTCCCTGTCGGCGATCTTCTGGATCGCATGGACGGTCGCAAGGTCGCCGAAGCTGTCGCAACGGAGCAGCTCGAACCCGACTTCCGCCGTGGCGTCGAAGGCCGCTTCGAGGATGGCGCCGTACGCTTCTCCGTCGAACAGCTTCCCGGAAAAGTCCTCGAAGACCGCGAAGCGGGGGTCCTCGAGGGCGAAGAACGACCGCAACGCCTCCGGATCACGCGCGTTGAACGCGTCGGCGTAGCCCTTCAGGAACAGCTCGGGGTCGAACGCCATTCCGGACCTCCCCCCGCGATCACTGCCGGTCACGGGCACCATTTTTGCTTTGAGGGACATCATAGCAGGTCCGTCTTGGTTTTTTCGCCCATTTCGGGTAGATTCTCATCAGTATTTCGTATACTGTGCACTGGGCTTGCAGACCGGCAACCGGGGCAATCAGATTGAATCGAACCGCCCGCACCTGCCTGGAGCGTCTATTGGCAGTCCTCGTAACCGCGTGCTTTGCGGCCTGCGGGGGCGGTGGGGGCGGCGGAGGCGGACCGGCCCCTCCCACGGATCCGGGCGACACGACTCCTCCGGTCGTGACTGCCGTCAACATCGACAACGGCGCCACCAACGTGCAAGTCACGGCGGTCGTGCAGGCCGGGTTCAGCGAGGCCATCGGCAACGTCGGGGCCACCACGTTCCGACTGATAGACGTGTTCGGCGACAACGTGGCGGGCACCGTGACGGTCGCGGACAACGCGGCGACCTTCACGCCATCCGCAAACCTCCGCTACCAAACGACATATTTCGCGACCGTGACCACGGGCGTGACCGACCTTGCCGGCAACGCCCTTGCGGAGACCTACAGCTGGTCCTTCACCACCTGCCCCCGGCCCGACACCACCCCGCCGACGGTGACATCGACGACGCCGACCGGCGGAGCGTCGGACGTGCTGGCCAGCACCAACGTCCGGGTCACTTTCAGCGAGGCGGTCAGCAACGTCGGGCCCGCCACGTTCCAGTTGAGGGACGGAGACGGCGTCGCCGTGCCGGGCGTTGTGACGCACGGCGCCAACACCGCGACCTTCACGCCGACCGCAAGCCTCGCCCACCTCGCGACGTACACGGCGACGGTGACCACCGGGGTCACGGATCTGGCCGGCAATACCCTCGCGGCGGACTTCAGCTGGTCCTTCACCACCGGGGAAGTGCAGGATACCACCCCGCCGGCGGTGACATCGACGACTCCGACCGGCGGAGCGTCGGGCGTGGCCGTCAGCGCGCGCGTCCAGGCCGCGTTCAGCGAGGCGGTCAAGAACGTGAGCGCATCGACGTTTCAGGTCAGGGCGGGCGCCACGTCTGTCGCGGGATCGGTGACGCTCGTCGGCAGCACCGCGACCTTCACGCCGTCGGCCGATCTCGCTTACGGGACGACGTACACGGCCACGTTGACCACCGAGGTGACGGACCTGGCCAGCAACGCCCTCGCGGCCGACCACGGTTGGTCGTTCACCACCGGG
>JBLNEU010000258.1:0-3748 GCA_050263015.1 Deltaproteobacteria bacterium
TACCGCGAGGAGGAGTCGTGGAAATCGTTCCGGCGCGCGCTGCGCCGGGAGGACCGCGGGCTCTTCGACGAGCTGTTCGCCGCGGCGAGGTATCACACCCCCGCCTGCACCTGCTCGGGGCGGGCCGTGCCGTTCGAGGCGATCCTGATGAGCATCCTGATCGAGGAGCGCCGGGCGGCACGGGAGCTGTCGCGCCGGGTGGAGGAGCTCGCACGCCGGCTGGCCGAGGCCGAGGCGCGGGAAAAATGTCCGGGCGATCCGTAACCGGGTGGGTGCTCGACGTCATCCCCGATGCCTGCGGGATGACCGTCTGGTTCCGCGCCGGGTCGGGGGAGACGGTAGCGCTTGCGGCCCCCTTTTGCCCTTCCTTTACCCTGGCGGGTCCACGGCTGCGGGAGGCGAGCCTCCGTTCGGCCGCTCAGCGGTGGGACTGCGCCCTCGTCCCGGGAGAGGGCGTCGAGATCTTCTCCGGCGAGACGCTGCCGGCGTGGACGTTCACCGTCGCGTCGCCCGGGCTGCTGAGAATCGCCGTGCGGAAAGCGGAGGGCGCCTTCGGCGCGGAGGCGCTGTTCAACGCCGACATCGCCCCGGAGCAGCAGTTCGCCTACGCCACCGGGCTCTATCCGCTCGCCCGCGCGCAGGCGGAGGTCGCCCCGGACGGGGCGCTTCGTTCCTCCCGCGTGCTGGACGACCCGTGGGACGTCGATGCGCCGTGGCCCTCCGTCACGACGGCGTTCCTGAAGGTGGAAGGGTCTGGGCATCCCGCGCACGGGCGGACGCGCCCCCTGCTGTTTTCGGCCGAGGGGAGGACGCACGTCCTGCTGTGGGAGGAGGGGGAGCGGTTCCTCCGGGATTTCCGGAAGCTCCTCGCGGAGGCCGACCCCGACCTGCTCGTCACCGAGTACGGCGACGACTACATCCTGCCGCGGATGCTCGCGCTGGCCGCCAGGGCCCGGGTCCCTTTTTCCCTCGGGCGTTCCACGCATTTCGCGGGCCGCCGCGATCCCGGGGACGGCGGCATCCGGCGCAGCCGGGAGCGCTCCTACGTCTCCTACGGCCAGGTGATCTTCCGCGCCGCGCCGCACCTGCTGTCCGGCCGCTGGCACGTCGACGCCCGCAACTCGTTCCTCTTCGGGGAGACGGGGCTGCCGGGGCTTTTCGAGCTCTGCCGGCTCTCCGGCATCCCGCTGCAGCGGATGGCGCGCTCCTCGCCGGGGACGGCCATCTCGTCGATGGAGATCGCGCGGGCGCTCGAACGCGGCATCCTCGTCCCGTACAAGAAGAGGGAGCCGGAGGAGTTCAAGTCCGGCGCCGATCTCGTCACGACCGACAAGGGGGGACTCACCTACCTGCCCCGGCCGGGCCTGCACGAAAACGTGGGGGAACTCGATTTCGCCTCGATGTACCCGTCGCTCATGGCCCGGTACAACATCTCCCCGGAGACCGTCAACTGCGCCTGCTGCCGGGGGGGGCCGCCGGAGGGCCGCGCGGGGACGCCCGTCCCGGAGATCGGGGCGCACACCTGCGTCCGCCGCCGCGGGCTCATCCCCGATACGCTGGCCCCCATCCTGGCCAAGCGCCGGCTGCTGAAGGAACGCCAGAAGGCCGCCGCCTCGGCCCCGGAGCGCGACTTCTTCCGGAAGCGGCAGACGGCGATGAAGTGGATCCTCGTCGTCTCCTTCGGCTTCCTCGGCTACAGGAACGCGCGGTTCGGCCGGATCGAGGCGCACGAGGCGGTGACCGCGTGGGGGCGGGAAAAGCTCCTCCTCGCCAAGGAGATCGCCGAGCGGGAGGGGTTCCTCTTCCTCCACGGGCTCACCGACGCCGTCTGGGTGAAAAAGGAGGGGGCCTCCGAAGAGGAGTACCGGGAGCTGGCGGAGAGGATCGGAGGGGAAACGGGGATGTCCATCGCGCTGGAGGGGGTCTACCGGTGGCTTGCCTTCCTCCCATCGAAGAGGAATCCCTCGGTGGGCGTCCCCAACCGGTTCGCGGGAGCCTTCTTGGACGGACAGGTCAAGGCGCGCGGGATCGCGATGCGCCGCTCCGACACCCCGCCGTTCGTCGCCGCCTTCCAGCGGTCGCTGCTCGCCCAAATGGCGGAGGCAGGGGACGTCGCGGCCCTGCGGGAGATGCTGCCGGAGCTCCGGGAGAGGACCGGGGACGCCGTGCTCGCGCTTCGCGAGGGGCGGATTCCGCCGGAGGCGCTGGCGGTCGCAAGACGCCTCTCGAAGGCGCCCGGGCAGTACGTCGCCGAAACGGTGCCCGCCGCGGTCACCCGGGAGCTGTGCGGCCGGGGAGTGACGCTCCGGCCGGGCTCGAAGATCCGGTACCTGTTGACCGGCGAAGGCAAGCGGATGGCCGTTTCACGGCCGCGCGGGAAAACGTGCGCGAAAGCGAGGGGCCGCGCCGTCGGATTTCTGGACGGGAGCGAGTCGCCGGACCTTGACCGGTACGAGGAGATGCTCCGCGAGGCGGCCGACGAACTGCTCGGGCATGTAGAGACGGTCGAAGGGAGCGTCCCTCCGCCTTCCGATCCGGAAGGAGAGGGACGCCTCCCCGGTGCTACTGCGCTTTCTGTCGGCTCCAGGCGGGCACGCCGCTCTCATCCCGGAGTTTGAGGAGCGCATCGCCCTTCTTCACCTCGGAGGCGATAAGGGCCGGTTTTCCTTTGAAGTTCACCCGCGAGCCCTTCACCTCGACCTTGTCGTTCTGTCCGATCTTGACGTCCTGCTTGTCCAGGTGCCACGACGGCCCCAGGTGGACGGGGATTTCTTCCTTGTCCGTTTTCAGAATCAGGTGGACGCTGTCGCTCCTGCCTCTCGGGTGGGGGGTCCTGTTTACCTTCATCACTTCTCCGCTGATCGTCTCGACGGTTTTTGGATCGTACATCCGCTTGTATTGCGGCCCCGCGGCCGGACCCGGTCCTCCGGGAGCTTCCTCGGCGGCGAATGCCGCGGGAGCGAAAAGAAGACCCAGCGCGGCCAGCAGCACGACAGGGATGCAAATGGATTTCTTCATCGGCTCTCCTCCTTACGGTGAAGGGTAAAGGAATGGTGCACGACAGGTTGAACACCGGGACCCGGAAAAAAGTTTCACCGGGGGTCAGAAGGAGCGAACGGGAGGGTTATTTCGATGGGTTCTCGGTACGCGACTGGGACCGGGCGCGGACGATGGAAACGACTGCGTAGACGATCAGGACCGCGGAGACGATCTGCGACTCCGAGAAGGGGCCCAAAAAACCCCGCGGGTCGTCGCGGAAGATCTCGAGGATGGAGCGGATGACGCCGTACAGGATGATCATGGTCCAGAACATCATCCCGGGGGTCTTGAACCGGTCCCGCGCCGCGTACAGCGTTCCGAAGATGGCGAACGCCGCGATCGATTCGTAGATCTGCGTCGGGTGCAGGTGCACGCCCAGGGGGGCCAGGGAAGCCGGGTCGCTGTAGACGACCGACCAGGGCACGGTGGTCAGTTTCCCGTAGCAGCAGCCGGCGGCCGTGCAGCCGATGCGCCCGAACCCCAGCCCCAGGGGGATGCCGATGGAGGAGGCGTCGGCCACGGGGAGGAACGGCATCCGGTGACGGCGCAGGAAATAGACGCATACCGCCACGGCGGCCAGGAACCCGCCGTAGAAGACGAGCCCCCCGTTCCACAGCTTGAAGATCTCGGCGGGATCGGCCGCGTACTGCTTCCAGTACACCAGGACGTGGAAGAGGCGGGAGCCGGCGATGGCAGCGATCACCACCCA
>JBLNEU010000259.1:0-2962 GCA_050263015.1 Deltaproteobacteria bacterium
CGGCTCGGGAAGGGTATCCCGGGACGACTTGATGGCCGCGCGGTACGCCACGATCGTCCGGTACCGACTCTTCGGCAGCAATGTGTCGAACGACTCATAACCTGTTACATCGGAAGGAAGGGCATCATTCTTGCGAAATAAGACCTTTTCCTCGTCGTCGTCGGCGAAGAACGTGGACGGCGTCTCGGTGAGGGCGTCGAGGATCTGGAGGAGGTTGGCGACGGAGGGAGAGGTGAGGTTCCGCTCGATCTGCGAGATGGCGCCCTTCGTGAGCCCGGCGCGCTCGGCCAGGTCGGCCTGCGCGAGCCCGTTGATCTGCCTCAGGTGCCTGATCCTCGCCCCGATATCGATCACGGAACCTTTTTTTAAACCCTCCGTTTAATAATCTATCCAAATATTAGGGGCGAGATCCAATCCTGTCAACAGAAAAACAGCAGATTCTTAAAAGAATTTTGTCCCCCTCCGCGCGGAGCTGAGCGCGCCCGGACCGGTTTACTATACGGCGAAAAAAGGGCCCCGGCGGGGCGTGCGCCTCGGCGGCGCGCAGCGCGCGCGCCCGGCGCGAGAGCGCGCCACGCCTGGATCGGGAGGCGACCGGCGCGGGCGGAGCCGCTTCCTTCCCTGCGATCGGATCGGAGCTGCACGCGCGCGGATCCGGCACGCGGTTGTCTGCGATGCGTCGCGACGCAGGCACCGTGGCGTGCCGGGAGAGCCGATGCGCCGCGATCGCGCGATTTGTTTTTGACAGGGCGGGCCGTTTCATGGAAAATGAAGTGCTTCGAGGTGGGGGAGTAGCTCAGCTGGGAGAGCACCACGTTCGCAACGTGGGGGTCGAGGGTTCAATCCCCTTCTCCTCCACCACCTTTCCTTATCCCAATCCGGACAAAGAGTGCGGGGATTGAACCGGCTCCGGGCGCTGACGAGCAGGAAGAAAAGGGCGACCTTGCGGAGCCCGTCAGCCCGGGGCCGCGCCGCCAAGGCCGGAGGCGAGAACGCCGGAGGCTCAGGCGGTCAATCCCCTTCTCCTCCACCACCTTTCCTTATCCCAATCCGGACAAAGAGTGCGGGGATCGAACCGGCCCCGGGCGTCCCACGCCCGGATGACGATCGCTGCCCGGGATTTCCTCCCTGGAGGCGCCTGACACCGCTCTGGACGGTCGGTCACCGGCTGCGCAGGGAGGAAGGGGACGAGTTGGCGTTCGCGGCCGTCGCGGTCCCGGGGAAAAAGAACAGGGCCGCGGACGGTCGCCCGCGGCCCTGCAGGACCGGCTGGATCTTTCGGCGGCCGCCGCTCTACTTCTTGACGGCCACCGTCGTGATGGACGCCTCGATGCGGCGGTTCTTCTGCCGCCCCTCGGCCGTCTTGTTGTCGGCGACGGGCTTCGCGAAGCCGTACCCCTTCGCCGTCAGGCGGGACGCGGCGATCCCGAACTTGTCGATCAGGTACTTCCGCACGGCGTCCGCGCGCCGCTGGGACAGCCGCTCGTTGTAGGCCTTCCCGCCCACGTTGTCGGTGTGCCCCTCGATGACCGCCGTCGTTTCCGGGTACTTCTTCATGAAGTCCCCCACCCGGGCGATCTCGTCGTGGTACCGCGGCCTGATGTCGGCCTTGTCCGTGTCGAACTCGATCAGGAGGCTGATGCTGATCTTTTCGGGCAGCGGGCAGCCGACCTTGTCGACCGGCACGCCCCTGCGGGTGTCGGGGCACTTGTCGAGGTAATCGAATACGCCGTCGCCGTCGGAGTCCTTCGGGCAGCCGTCCTTGTCGACGTGCACGCCCCTGGGCGTTCCGGGGCACTTGTCGCGGTCGTCGATGATCCCGTCGCCGTCGGAGTCCTTCGGGCAGCCGTCCTTGTCGACGTCCACGCCCCTGGGCGTTCCGGGGCACTTGTCGCGGTCGTCGGGGACGCCGTCGCGGTCGGAATCAGCCGGCGGGGGCGGGGGTGGCGGCGGAGGAGCGGGGGCCGGCTCGGGCTTGGGGGCCGGCTTGGGCGCCGGCGGGGGCGGAGGCGGCGCGGCCGGAGCGGCCCCTCCGAACAGGAATCCGAGGCCGAGCGTGTACTCGAGGTTGTTGAACCGGCGGTCGAAGGTGACCACGTGCCGGAGGTCCGCCCGCAGGGCGAGCGCCTCGGTCAGGAAATATTTGACGCCGAGCCCGTAATCGACCTCGGCTCTCGTCTTGGAGTCGTATCCCCCCTCGCCGCTCAACCGCTGGCCCCCGATCCCGGCCGCCACGAACGGCACGAGCCTGGCATCCGGAAGCAGGTGATACAGGATCTCCGCCCGCAGCGTGGAGGCGTCCACGTCGGCGCCGGAGCCGTCCAGCTCCGTCGGGACGTAATGGAACAGCCCCTCCAGTCCCCAGTTCTTCGTGAAATCGTAGCCGGCCCGGACACCGAACAGCGGCGCCGAGTCCAGGTTCTGGTTCCCTTCGAACGTGTAGCCGCCGATCGTCGGCGTCAGGGAGAACGTGCCGGGCCTCACGGCCGCCGTCCCCGTACCCGCCACACCCAGCGCGAGAACCGCGCACAGAGATGCGATGATTCGCTTCATCGATTTCTCCTTTCCCGGGATTGCGCCGTCGCGTCGGGCGCCGATTCGGTTTGCCGGGTTTTCGGACACCTGGCGATTCACAGCAGGTCGAACACGTCGAGGATCGTGAGCGTCGCCTCCATCAGGCGCACGGCCTTTCCCTCCACGGTGACGATGACGGTGCCGGGCGGCTGCGGAGGCAGCGACCTCACGATCTCCGGGGGGAGCGGGCGGCTGTGCTCGTAGACGACGGGGTCCATGACCTCCCCGCGCGCGACTTTCTTCTGCCATCCGGGGGGAAGCGCGCCGCCCCGCGCGACCTTCTTTCGGAGGCCGGGCGGGAGCTTCTTCTTTTTCCTGACGGCCGTGGGTTCCGGGGCGGGGGCGGGGTGGGCCCTGTAGTAGTCCCGGACCACGGTCATCTCGTCGG
>JBLNEU010000260.1:0-4424 GCA_050263015.1 Deltaproteobacteria bacterium
AGGCGCGGGGACGGGGAACGGAGGGTCGGGCATGCCGTGGATGAGCATGACGGGGTTCGGACGCGGGGAAGCGCACGGGGAGGACGTCTCGGTGATCGCGGAGGTCCGCTCCGTCAACCACCGGTTCCTCGACATCCACGTCCGCTGCCCCTCCAAGTTCCTCTCCTGGGAGATGCGGCTGCGCGGCCAGGTCCGGGAGGCGGTCAAGAGGGGGAAGGTGGACCTCTTCGTCGCCGTGCGCGAGTGGGGCAGGACCGGGGCGACCGTCCGGGTGAACCGGGAGCTATTGGCGTCGTTTCTCGCCGAGGCGTCCCGCGTCAGGGAGGAGAGCGGGGTGTCGATGGAGCTTTCCGTGCGCGACCTGCTCGGCGTGCCCGACCTCTTCGTCTTCGGGGCCGAAGGCGGGGACCCGGCCGAGCGGCATCGGCCCCTGGCGGAGAGCGCGGTCCGGGCGGCATTGGCGATGCTCTCCGAATCCCGGGGGGAGGAGGGGGAGCGGCTGCGGAGGGTCATCCGGGAAGCCGTGGAGGGCATGGCGCGGATCGTCGCCGAGATCGCGGCCCTCTCCCGCGAGAACAAGGACCTCGCGGCGGCCCGCTTCCGGGAGCGGATCGAGACCATGTCGGGAGAAGCCGGGATCGACCCGGCGCGCCTCCAGCAGGAGGCGGCCTTCCTGCTGGACCGGCTCGACATCACCGAGGAGTGCGACCGCCTCGGGTCCCACGTCGCCGGGCTCACCGGGCTCCTGGACAAGCCGGGCGAGGCGGTCGGGAAGCGGTTCGACTTCCTCGTCCAGGAAGTGTTCCGCGAGCTCAACACGGCGTCGAACAAGTCGGCGCACGCGGGGATCTCGGCGCTCGCGGTCGCCGCGAAGACCGAGCTGGAGAAGATCCGCGAGCAGATCCAGAACGTGGAGTGAGCGATGGAAAAAGGGGACGTGTTCGTGATCTCGGCGCCGTCGGGCTCGGGCAAGACCACGATCTGCCGGGAGCTTCTCCGGAGGGTCGAGCGGCTCGAGCTGTCGGTCTCCTACACCACGAGGCCGAAGAAGCCGGGGGAGACCGACGGGCGGGATTATCACTTCATCGACGATGCGCAATTTGATAAAATGGTAAGTTTGAAGGAGTTTCTCGAATACGCGTCGGTGTTCGGCGCCCGGTACGGCACGTCGCGCGGCGTCGTCGGGTCGATCGTCGCGAAGGGGAACGACGCGCTCCTCGAGATCGACGTGCAGGGGGGGCGCAAGGTCAAGGAGGCGCTCCCGGGCGCCGTGCTGGTGGGCGTGTTCCCGCCGGACCGGGGCGTTCTCGAAAAGCGGCTGTCGGCGCGGGGGCGCGACAGCCGGGACGAGATGGAGGCGCGGCTCTCCGAGGCCGCCGCGGAGATGCGGGCGCTGCTCGGGTACGACTACATCGTCGTCAACGACGACCTGGAAAAAGCCGTCGACGGCATCGCGTGCATCGTGAGGTCGCTCCGTTACAGGAGGGACCGCGTGCGGCGCCGGGCGGAAGAGATCATCAGGGGAACGGGAAAGGAAGGAACATGGCGAGAGTGACGGTGGAGGATTGCCTCATGCAGGTGAAAAGCCACTTCGAGCTGACCGTGGTGGCGGCGAAGCGCGCCAAGCAGCTCCTGGGCGGCCAGGGAGCGTCGATCGACACGTCGCAGCGCCGCGACAAGCCGACGGTCGTGGCATTGCGGGAGATCGCCCAGGGGAAGGTGCGGGTCGTTCGTTAAGAAGCGGAGCGCAACATGCTCCGCCTGAACGACATCGTCGAACGCGTGCAGGCGTCGAGGCCTGCCGCGAACGTCGAGCTGATCCACAAGGCATACGTCTTCACGGCCAAGGTCCATCACGGCCAGCTGCGGCAGTCGGGCGAGCCTTACCTCATCCATCCGTTGAACGTGGCGTATCTCCTCTCCGAGTGGAACCTGGACGAGGAAACCGTGGTGACCGGCCTGCTCCACGACACGGTCGAGGACACGGTCGCGACGGTCGACGAGATCCGCGAGCTGTTCGGGCTGCCGGTGGCGCAGATGGTCGACGGCGTCACGAAGATCAGCCGCGTGGTGATCTCGGACGTCGCCGACCAGAAGGCCGAGTCCCTCCGGAAGATGGTCCTCGCCATGGGCAAGGACATCCGGGTGATCCTCGTCAAGCTGGCCGACCGGCTCCACAACATGAGGACGATCGGCCATCTCGCTCCCGAAAAGCAGGCCGCGATCGCCCGGGAGACCCAGGAGATCTACGCCCCGATCGCGAACCGGCTCGGCATGTCCCGGGTGAGGATGGAGCTCGAGGACCGTTGCTTCGAGATCCTCCACCCCGACGACCACCGCGATCTCTCCCGCCTGGCCGACGAGCGCCGGCGCGACCGGGAAGGGCACATCAAGAGCGTCATCGGCGTGCTCGAGGGGAAGCTCCGCGAGGCGGGGATCGAGGCGAGCGTGAGCGGGCGGTCCAAACACCTCTCCGGGGTCTTCCGGAAGATGGTCCGCCAGGGGGTGGACTTCGATCACGTCTACGACTTCATCGCCTTCCGCATCATCGCCAAGAGCGTCCGGGAATGCTACGAGGCGCTCGGGATCGTCCACAGCCTCTGGCGGCCGGTCCCGGGGAGGTTCAAGGATTACGTCGCCATGCCGAAGGCCAACCTCTACCAGTCCCTTCACACCACGGTCTTCGGGCCCAACGCCGAGATGATGGAGATCCAGATCCGCACCGACGAGATGCACGCGCTGGCCGAGTACGGGGTCGCCGCGCACTGGCGGTACAAGGAGGGGCGGCAGGTCGCCGACAAGGGCGACCAGATGTTCGTCTGGCTCCGGCAGATCCTGGAGCTCCAGCAGGAGATGAAGGACCCCCGGGAGTTCCTGAACACGGTCAAGGTGGAGCTCTTTCCCGAGGAGGTCTACGTCTTCACGCCCCGGGGGGACGTCAAGGAGCTTCCGCGCGGGGCGACCCCCATCGACTTCGCCTACGCGATCCACACGGAAGTCGGCAACAAGTGCGTCGGCGCCAAGGTGAACGGCCGGATGGTCCCGCTGAAGGTCCCGCTCAAGAACGGGGACGTGGTCGAGATCATCACCCATCCCTCCCACGTTCCGAGCAAGGACTGGCTCAAGGTCGCCAAGACGAGCCGGGCGCTGAACAAGATCCGGGCCTTCGTCAGGCAGGAGCAGCAGGAGCAGAGTCTCGCGATGGGCCGGCAGATCCTGGAGCGGGAGCTCCGGAAGTACGGCCTGGCGATGAACAAGGTCGTCAAGTCGAAGGAGTTCGCCGAGATCCTCCAGGAGCACCGGTTCAAGACCGCGGACGACTACTGCGTGGCGGTCGGGTACGGGAAGGCGTCCCTCATTCCCCTGCTGCGGCGCCTGGTTCCGCCCGAACAGCTCCAGGAAAAGGTGAAGGAGACCGGGCTTGTCTCGCTGATCCGGCGGGTGGCGGGGAGGAAGCCGAGCGCGATCGTCGTCAAGGGGGTGGACGACATCTTCATCCGGCTGGCCAACTGCTGCCACCCGGTGCCCGGGGACCCGATCGTCGGCTTCATCACGCGGGGCCGGGGCGTGACGATCCACGCGAAGGATTGCCCGAAGGCGCTGGAGACCGACCCGGCGCGGGCGATCGAGGTGGCGTGGGAGGCGGGGACCAAGGCGGTCCACCCGGTCAAGCTCCGGGTCGTGTGCGCGGACAAGCCGGGACTCCTCGCGGACATCTCGCGGACGATCACGGCGACCGACGTGGACATCCGGCGCGCCGTCGTCATGACCACGCGGGACAGGCGGGCCATCTGCTCGTTCGAGGTGTCCGTGAACGACGCGAACCACCTGGCCGCGCTCATCAAGTCGATCGAGAAGGTGAAAAACGTCTATTCGGTGGAGAGGGGGAAAGGATGACGGCGACGCGGAAGACCGTGCGGACGGACAAGGCGCCGGCGGCCATCGGGCCGTACTCCCAGGGCGTCCTGTGCGGCGGGTTTCTCTTCTGCGCGGGGCAGATCCCGCTGGACCCCGCGACGGGGAAGATGGTCGACGGGGGGATCGAGGCGCAGACCGGGCGCGTCCTGCGGAATCTCGAGGCCGTGCTCGCCGCGGGGGGCGCGTCGCTCGCGTCCGTCGTCAAGACGACGGTCTATCTCGCGGACCTCGCGGATTTTCCGGCGATGAACGCGGTGTACGGGAAGTTCTTCCCGGCGGACCCGCCGGCGCGGGCCACCGTGCAGGCGGCGAAGCTCCCGGCGGGCGCGCTCGTGGAGATCGACGCGATCGCGTCGGCCGGCTGACCTAGATCGCCTTGACGACGCGGCCCGACTTGATGCACTGGGTGCACACCCGCACGTGCCGCACGGTCCCGTTCGAGACCGTCTTCACGCGCTGGATGTTGGGCATCCAGACCTTCTTCGTCCTGTTGTTGGCGTGGGACA